>NZ_JBHSGT010000061.1:0-56306 GCF_042654605.1 Enterococcus eurekensis | reverse complement strand
AGGGATATTAGTGATACATATTTCAATAAAATGTGCCAAAGAATTAAAGCTATGAATTATTCAGGATATATCTAACTATAAAATTATTCTTCAAGGGATTTTGAAGTTTCCTTCTTATTTTCCAGTTTCTGTTGTAATTTATTTATTTTTTTTTGTGTGTTTTTAATTGATTTTTCTTGCTTTTTTTCTTGTAAGTTTTTAAAATTATCCGCGGCTTTATTGTAGAACAGAGAAGAAGTTTTTGTTGTTTTTTCTAAAGCGTGACTAGATGCTATTTTTGTTTTGTTCAAAATCTTTGATGCAGTGATTTTCATTATTTGAGAATTACAATAGTTACATCTTTTTTGTCCCGCATTTATTTCCCTTCCACATTCAGTACATGTAATCATAAAAGACAATCCTTTCTTGAAACTAATAAATTCTATAGATGTATTTTAGGCTGAGTTAAAATTAGTGATTCGTTGTCCAATAAGAAGTCATTTGTTTGGTACACGGTCGTAATTACTTCGAATATTGCTTGACTAAACGGGTTCGTGGGATCCTTAAAATAGCCATCAACTGCTAATTGGACTTCTTTAGTTAATACTGTGTCCATTTCATTCTTATATGTATCTAGAGCATGACTTAGTGAATAATATTCTTCGAGTTCTGTGTAGCATTGTATTTGAATTTTAAAGCATTCATTAAATAGATATAAGTTTTGGAGGGCTTCATTTGCTAATTCAAATTTTGATTTATCATTAAATCTAGTTTTTTGATTTATGATTTTCTCAGTTTTAAAAGTCAATTGTTTGTATAGCATATGTTTAGTATTTGTTACATCATCTAGGATATTCAATATAAAATTGTTTTTTGTTTGAGTATCTGTAAAAAGTAGAGCTTGTTCAAATTTTTCTTTCGCTGCAAAAGCACGTGCATATCGGTCATTTTCAAAATTCTGTAGGACTTCACTAATTCCTTTATTTAAGTCATCTATGCCTTTTTCTATTTTTTTCATTTGAATAAAAAGAGATACAGCTAGCATTGCCGGTCCTAGCATAGGTGTGGCTAATTCAGCTTTTATAGGCAAATTCTTGACAATTTCATGTGTATTTGGATCTTTAAGAATTGCCAAGGTTTCCCCATTCGTTTTTTTCAAAAAAGATAAAGCACCAGATGATATTTGGGTACTAATTTCAGATGACATATCGACTACATATTTTGTTTCAAGCGGTAGTGATTCAACTAAACCAGGTATCATGAGTGCCCAATCAGCTAAAAATTTAATCCCTTTTTCTCCTCTCGTGGTTTTTACATTTTTAAAAAGTGGACTTCGTTTTAATTCTAGAGAGTTATCAGTTTCCTTTAACTCATTTTTTTGCATATTATCCCTCCTTAATTGATTTAATAGTTAAATTTATATTATCATATTTTTCTTTATAAAAATGATATATTATCAGTTATATTAAAATTGAAGTATAATAAATCAAGGTATATTTATATAAGGAAAGGATGACAAAATAAAATTTGTTTTTGATTTAGATGGAACGCTTTGTTTTAAGGGCCAACCAATTGGGCTAGTATTTTGGCGGCTTTAAAAGAAGTAACGGCTACAGGACATGAAGTGATTTTTGCGTCGGCTAGGCCAATTCGTGACATGTTGCCTGTGATTGCGTCAGATTTTCATCATTATTCAATGATTGGTGGGAATGGCTCGCTTATTTCTGTAAATGGGAAAGTCATTCAATCGACGGCTTTTTCTGAGGATGAAACAACCAAATCAAGCAATAGATTCATGAACATCAAGCGACCTATTTAGTCGATAGTGAATGGGATTACGCTTATACCGGTGCGGAAAATCATCCGATTCGTCAAAATGTTGATCCAGGGAAATTGGCCAAAGAGTGCTCTTTGGGAGAATTGAAGCCGATAGTAAAAGTTCTTTTTTTGACGGCTAATCAAATGGACAAGCTTGCTATGAAATTAGAAGCGCTAAATGTCTATGTCAATCGGCATGGCCAAGAAGGTGTCCTTGATATTAGTCTAAAAGGTGTCCATAAATGGTCGGCACTACAAGTACTTGGTGTAGAAAAACAAGCATATATCGCTTATGGCAACGATGCAAACGACCAAACAATGTTTAAAAACGCCCACTATGCTGTGCAAATTGGGGAATATCAACCATTAACAATATTAGCGAACGAACAGATAACGCTAGAGGGAGATTTTGAGCAAGCAATTGCAGATAAGATTTGCTATTTAGCTCGTTCCCCAGATTTATTTAATTAAGAATGATTTTTAAAACCATCGCTTTTACGCGTTGGTTTTTTATTATTAGAAAACAAGTTTTGTGTAATTATTGGATAGTTGAAGTCATTGTATTCATCTTTTTTCAAATTGAATGTTAGAATAGACTATATATATGAAGGGAAAAAACAGCTAAATTGTGATTTTTTTAAGAAATTTTCGTTTTTTTAAAGAAAATTCCCTCAGATTCCTTGACGTGCTTATTGATTTTCGTTAACATTTATATAACAGTTAAGTTTACCTGTAATAGCTTTCATAAGAAATGAGTAAGGAGGAGAATGAATGAGTGTAGATGCCATTCAAAAAATTATTGAAGCGGAAATTGAAGCGGAAACGATTATTCAAGAAACCGCGACTTTAATTCAAGAGAAACAACAAGCAAGCCAAGAAGCACTGGCTGCTTTTCGCAAAGAGTTACGTGAAAAAGAAAAAATCGAACAGCAACGATTACTCGAAAAATCAGAGCGAGAATTTGAGCAAATCAAAGCACCGCTAACCGTAAAAACAAATGGAGAGATTGAAAAACTGCAACAAATTTCTCCCGTGTTACGTGAAAAAGCCATCGCAAAAATGATTGAAGAGGTGGTGGGTTAATTGGCTATTGTTCAAATGCAAAAGTTCCACGTTTTAACTTTTAAAAAGACGCACGAGAAATTACTACAAACACTTCAAAACTTTCAGAAGGTAGAAATCTTACCTGCCGATGAAGGCATACTACTTTCAGATAATCACTTTGTAAAAGATGATTCATCGATTCAAACAGACAAATTAGAAAATCAACTCGCGCGAGTACTGTGGGCGAAAGAATTTCTAACCAATTATGTTCCCCAGAAATCTTTTATTCAAAAATTACGAAACCAGTCACCAACTTATACGCTGGCACAGTTAGAACAAATCACCGAAACATCTGATTGGGAATCTTTTGTTGAAGACTTACGTGCGAAAGATCGCCGTTTGCGTATGATTTCCCAAGAAAAACAAGACCTTTCTAAAGAAGAAAATGAACTGAACCGTTGGCGCTACTTTGACGAATCCCCTGCAGTTCTAAATGATTTGAAACATTCCGTCGGTCTCTTAGGCACGATATCGAATGAGCAAATACCTACATTAAACCATGAACTAGAGAAGTACCCGAGTTCATATTATCAAATCATCCAACAAACAAATTCAACGACTTATTTATTGTTACTTTTTCATAAAACGAATGAGAAAAAAGTTCAATATTCATTAGCGACAGTGGGCTTCAATGAGTACCATTACCCATTTCAAGGTAAACCACAAGAAGCGCTTTCAGAAATAAAAGACAAAATTGCTGCGATTGTGGCTGAAGAAAAAGCAATCAAAGACGCGTTAAGGCAAATGCAAGCAGAAGAGATTCAATTAAATGTGGTTGCTGAATACTACAGTAGCAAGGTGATTCAAAGTCGCAACAAAGAACGATTATTCCAATCAAAAGCCGTTACGAGTCTTGCTGGTTGGATACCTAAAACACAAGCACAAGCGTTAGAAGCGCAAATCAGTCAGGTGACGAAAGGCGATTATTATTTGGTTTTCGAAGAAGTTCGCGAAGAAGAAATCGATGAAGTGCCGATTTTACTAGAAAACAATCGTTGGGTAGCACCATTTGAAACGTTAATCGAGATGTACAGTTTACCGAAATACAATGAAATTGATCCGACACCCTTTATGGCACCTTTTTACGCTTTAGCCTTTGGGATGATGGTCGCTGACTTTGGGTATGGTTTATTCTTATTTTTAGCAATTTTACTTATTAAAAAGATTTTTTACTTTGATGCAAGTATGAAACGTAGTCTAACTTTTTTCCAACTATGTGCGATTCCTACCATGATGTGGGGCTTAATTTATGGAAGCTTCTTCGGAATGACCATGCCGTTTCAACTATTGTCTAACCAATCAGATATTACTGAAATATTAATTATATCTGTTATTTTTGGGTATATTCAGATCTTCTTTGCCTTGATATTAAAATTTTATGTTTTATGGGCGAAGAAAGAGCAAAAATTCAAAGCGGTATTCCAAGCGGGTTCATGGATGCTTTTCTTATTTAGCGTTGGACTGCTAGCTTTGGGATTTATGGTTTTACCAGAGACGAGTTTAGGTACAATCGGTTCAATTGGACTTGTTATTTCACTAATTTCAGTCGTAATTGGTGGAAGTACAGAAGGAGAAACCTTTGTTGGAAAGATTGGAACTGGACTCTATAGTTTAATGGATTTAACCAATTATATGAGTGACTTGGTCAGTTATACACGTCTGATGGCACTTGGTGTGGCAGGTGGAAGTATCGCTGCGGCTTTTAACTTAATCATTAGTTATTTCCCGACAGCAGCAAGGTTTACCATTGGAGCAGTTCTCTTTGTTTTACTGCATGCGATTAACATTTTCTTAAGTTACTTAAGTGCTTATGTTCATGGCATTCGTTTACAGTACTTAGAGTTTTTTGGTAAATTCTTTACCGGAGGCGGACGTGCTTTTAAACCATTTAAAGCAAGTAACAAATACGTGACCATTGTGTCAGATGAAAAAAAACAACAGGAGGAACAACAATAGTATGGAAAATTGGATTAGTTTTTTTTATGAGAATGGCGGCTTACTTTTTGCCGGGTTAGGTGTTGCAACGGCGACGATTTGTGGAGGAATCGGTTCAACGATTGGAGTTGGGATGACTTCCCAAGCGGCTGCAGGATTGATTGCTGAAGAGCCGGAAAAATTTGGTCAAGCTTTGATTTTGGAATTACTGTCAGCGACGCAAGGGTTATATGGATTCGTTATTTCCTTTATGATTTTCTTACAAATCACGGGAGACATTTCTTTCCAACGTGGCTTGTTCTTATTTATTGCTTCATTACCAATTTCGTTTACGGCGTTAGCCAATGGATTATGGCAAGGTCGCGGATCAGCTGCAGCTATGCAAATTTTAGCCAAAAAGCCAGAACATACGACAAAAGGGATTATTTTTGTAGCGATGATGGAAACATACGCTATCTTAGGTTTCGTTATTTCTTTCTTATTGGTGATGAGCTAGGAGGAAAAAGATGTCTGATATTACAAAATTAACGACAAAAATTAAAATTGATGCGGTCAAAAAACAAGCTTCACTCGTTAAGGAAGCAGAAAGAGAACTTTCTCAATCCGAACATTTGAAAAAAGCACAGTTAGAAAAAGAATCAAAAGAAAATCTTAAACGTTATGAACGTGAGTTACAAAGAGAGTTAAGTTTGAGAGTTTCTGAACTTCATGTCAAATCACGTAACCGCATTTTAGCGGCCAAACAACAAATTTTAGATGAGTTGTTTGAAGAAGCTAGAGTCCAATTACAAAATCTTTCAGCTGATCAAATTGAAGCTTTTGTTTTACGTAAACTTCAATTGATTCAAGTAACAGGTGATGTGGAGTTAATTTTTGGTGAAAAGACTTGCCCTATAATTACTAGCGAAATGCATCGACGCTGGCAACAAGCTTTAGGTGAAACAGTGACCATTCGACAAGCACAACACACGATTCCTAATCGTAGTGGGGTCGTTTTTAAACAAGGCGAAATAGAATTTAATTACTTATTCGAAGCCTTATTAGAGTCAAAAGAAGAGGATTTGAGTTATCAATTAATTGAGCTCATTTTTGAACAAGAATAGGAGGGATTGCTTGAAAGATATTCAATATAGCAGTGCAAACGTAAGAATTCGAACATATGAAGGACGCTTGCTTGATCGTGCTTTTTTTGAGCGTTTGCTAAGTGTTGAAAGAGCAAGAGATTTGTACCCTATTTTACTTGAAACAACTTATGGTGATTTTATCGAAGAAAGTACTTCGAAACATGATTTTGAAAAAGTGCTTTTACTAGAACAAAAGCGGACGTTTGAACAAGTTTATGAACTAGCTCCTGTCCGAGGAGTTGTCGATATTTTCTCTTTGAAATATGACTACCATAATTTAAAAGTTCTCGTCAAAAGCTGGTACACAAAAGAAGATTTGAGTGAACTAATCGTCCCTTTTGGTGCTTTTGATTTAAATACATTAAAAGAACTTGTCCAAACACGGGCACATAAAGGGGTACCACAAATTTTAATCGACTGTTTGGAAGAAGTTTTCTCATATATTGAAGACTATGAAGAGGTTCAAGGAATCGATATTATCTTTGATAACTATTATTGGCGTCATTTTTTAGAAGTTGCCGAACAGTCAAAAGAACCAAGCTTTATCGAGTTAAGTCAGCGTTGGATCGATATGTTTAACTTATCGACGATTTTACGCAGTTATTTGATGGGGCGTAAAAAAGGCTTTATGCATGCGGTAATGGCTGATGGTGGGACGATCCCCGCGGCTGAACTGGTTGAGCAGATTCATCAATCGCTTGATAGTTTAGCGGCGTACTTAGAAAATACTCCTTACCGCCGTGTGGGCCAGTTATTAATTGAAGAAATGAAAGAAAACCAAACATTGAATCATTTTGATTTATTAAAAGATAATTTTATTATGAATTATTTTAAAGAAAAAAAGATTATTCCCTTTGGACCAAGTGCGATTTTAGGTTACTTGTATGCCAAAGAAATCGAAATTAAAAATTTACGAATGATTTTTATTGGAAAAATTAATAAAATTCCAGAAGAAAAGTTAAGAAGTCGGGTGCGTGATTCGTATGTATAAAAAAATTGGCATGATGGGTGGTAAAAACTCGATTTTACCGTTTAAAGGACTAGGGATTGATGTTTTTCCAGTGACGGATCTTGAGGAAGCCAAAAGACAATTAGCCGAGATGGCACCAGAATATGGCGTTATTTTTATTACGGAACGCATTGTTGAACAATTAGAAAACGAAATTGCACAATACGACAATCAGGTGACGCCAGCAATTATCCCAGTTCCAAGTAGTAGTGGGATTTTGGGAATTGGCATGCAGCGGTTGCAAAAGACTGTCGAAGAAGCCATTGGAATGGCAATTTTACAAGATGATTAAAGTAGAGGAGGAACGTCTTTGGCAATTGGAAAAATTATCAAAGTTTCCGGTCCTTTAGTCCAAGCTGTTGGCTTACAAAACGCGAAGATCCATGAGATTTGTAAAGTCAGTGAAAAGGGACTACTAGGCGAAATAATTGAATTAAAAAAAGGAATCGCATCGATTCAAGTTTATGAAGAAACAAATGGAATTGGACCTGGGGAAGTAGTGGAATCGATAGGAACACCACTTTCGGTTGAATTAGCGCCAGGATTACTGGGCCAAATGTTTGATGGGATACAACGTCCATTAGATAAATTTATGGCGCAAGCGCAAAGCGATTACTTAGAACGCGGCGTAATAATTGATGCGCTTGATTGGCAAAAAAAATGGACTTTTGTTCCGAAAAAACAAGTCGGTGAGCGAGTAGAAGCCGGTGACATTATTGGTGTTGTACAAGAAACTGAAGTTATTGAACACCGTGTGATGGTTCCAAATGGCATTAGTGGTGTGATTACTGAAATCAAAGCCGGTAATTTTAGTATTACGGAACCTATTTGTGTATTAGAAACAGACAATGGTACTGAAAAAAAATTACCAATGTTACAACGTTGGCCCGTTCGCCGTCCGAGACCAAGCCAACGCAAATTAAAACCAGGGAGTCCACTTGTTACAGGACAGCGTGTCGTTGATACGTTTTTCCCAGTTGCCAAAGGTGGTTCGGCAGCTGTTCCGGGACCGTTTGGTGCTGGGAAAACCGTTGTGCAACACCAAATTGCCAAATGGTCGGATGTTGATATCGTCGTTTATGTTGGTTGTGGTGAACGTGGAAATGAAATGAAAGATGTTATCAACGAGTTCTCTGAATTAATCGATCCAAAAACCGGTAAATCGTTAATGGAGCGTACGGTCTTGATTGCCAATACGTCAAATATGCCGGTTGCGGCACGTGAGGCTTCGATTTATACAGGGATTACGATTGCCGAATATTATCGTGATATGGGTTATGACGTGGCGATTATGGCTGATTCAACTTCACGTTGGGCAGAAGCTTTGCGTGAAATGAGTGGTCGCTTACAAGAAATTCCAGGTGATGAAGGGTACCCAGCTTATTTAGGTAGCCGGATTGCGGAATATTATGAGCGTGCCGGTCGTTATGAGACACTAGGTAGTGACAATCGTGAAGGAAGTATTACGGCAATTGGGGCAGTTTCACCTGCAGGGGGCGATATTAGTGAGCCAGTCACCCAAAATACGTTACGAATCGTCAAAGTGTTCTGGGCTTTAGATAGTTCCTTAGCTCAAAAACGTCACTTCCCAGCAATTAATTGGACCAATTCTTATTCGTTATATGAGAGCGAACTATTAAGTTATTTAGATGATATCTTTGATGGTCAGTGGTCGAAACAAGTTCATGAAGCGATGACTTTATTACAAGAAGAAGAACGTTTAGATGAAATTGTTCAATTGGTTGGAATTGAGTCGCTGTTGCCGCGTGATCGGATGACTTTAGTAATTGCCCGTTCGATTCGTCAAGATTATTTACAGCAAAATGCTTTTGATGACGTTGACACATTTACTTCACGAGAAAAACAATTTTACTTATTGAAGAATATTTTGTCATTTTATCATGAAGCGTTGCGAGCGATTGAACTGGGTGCTTATTTCAATGAAATCATTCAAGGTACCACTGATTTCCGTGAAAAAATTGCGCGTAGTAAATACATTGCCGAAGAAAATTTAGATCAATTAATGCATTTAGAGCAAGAAATGAAACAGACTATTCAACAAATTGTTGAAAAGGGAGGGATGGAATAAATGCTAAAAGAATACCGTTCCGTCTCGGAGATTTATGGGCCGATTATGGTCGTTGAAAATGTTGAAGGGGTTAAATACGATGAACTGGTAGAAATTCGGACCGATAGTGGGGTAGTTCGACGTGGACAAGTTCTAGAAGTTTCAAAGGACAAAGCGATTGTTCAAGTCTTTGAAGGTACCAGTAACCTTGGAGCCGAAGAAAGCCGCGTGCGTTTTCTAGGAACAGGTCTGACTGTCGGTGTTTCCCAAGACATGCTCGGTCGAATTTTTGATGGTTTAGGTCAACCAATTGATAATGGACCACGTATCATTCCAGATAAACGCGTCGATGTAAATGGGGCTTCTATAAACCCGATGGCGCGCGCCTTCCCAGATGAATTTATTCAAACAGGTATCTCGGCGATTGACCATTTGAACACCCTCGTTCGTGGACAAAAGTTACCAATTTTTTCATCAGCAGGTTTGCCACATAAAGAAATGGCTGCACAGATTGCCCGTCAAGCGACTGTACCAAATGATGAGGGCAATTTTGCCATCGTCTTTGGGGCAATTGGGATTCCTTTTGAAGAGTCGGAATTTTTCATTGATGAGTTTCGTAAAACCGGAGCTTTGGATCGCTCGGTCATGTTTTTAAACTTAGCTAATGATCCGGCAATTGAGCGGATTGCAACTCCGAGAATGGCACTAGCAACCGCTGAATATTTAGCATTTGAAAAAGGCATGCACGTCTTGGTTATTTTGACGGATATGACGAATTACTGTGAAGCGTTGCGTGAAATTTCGGCTGCCCGTCGCGAAGTACCAGGTCGTCGTGGCTATCCGGGTTACTTATATACCGATTTGGCCGGTTTATATGAGCGTGCGGGGATGTTAACAGATAAACCGGGTTCAATCACGCAAATACCAATTTTAACCATGCCGGACAATGATAAAACCCATCCAATTCCAGATTTAACAGGTTATATTACGGAAGGACAAATTATTTTGTCACCTGATTTAGAAAAGCGGAATATTAATCCACCGATTGATGTATTACCGAGCCTTTCTCGTCTTAAAGATAAAGGGACGGGAGAAAATAAAACAAGAAAAGACCACGCAGCTACAATGAACCAAATGTTTGCAGCTTATGCCGATGGAAAAGATGCGAAAGAATTGGCAGTTGTGCTTGGTGAAGCAGCCTTATCAGAAGTCGATCGCAAGTATGCCCATTTCGCCGATCGTTTTGAAAAAGAATACTTAAACCAAGGTTTTTATAATAATCGAAGCATTGAAGAAACATTAGACTTAAGTTGGAAATTACTTGCAACATTACCTAAGTCTGAACTGAATCGTATCAAAGAAGCGTATATTGAGGAATTCTTCCCTGAGACGAAGGAGTGAACGTAGATGGCCATTTTAAATGTCACACCAACACGAATGGAACTCAGTCGTTTACGTAAACGACTTGGTACCGCAACTCGCGGGCACAAACTTTTAAAAGATAAACAAGATGAGCTTGTGCGTCAATTTATCCAGATGGTGAAGAAAAATCAAACCTTAAGAAAAGAAATGGAACAAGCCTTATACCAAGGAATGGAAGGATATGTGTTAGCTTCAAGTAGCATTCCAGACCATGTCCTCCAAGAAGCCTTTGCCATTCCGTTGAATACTGTTTCACTCGATGTACAAAGTAAAAGTATTATGAACACGGAAGTTCCCGTGTTAAATACGATGTTCAAAGAAGAAACAGACGTTGATGATTTTTCATACGGTTTTATGTCAACGACGAGTGAACTCGATGTTTCTTTAGGACATTTGGAATCGATCTTACCATTGATGCTACAACTAGCGGAAATCGAAAAAACATGTCAGTTAATAGGGAAAGAAATTGAAAGTACGAAGCGTCGTGTCAATGCGCTTGAGTATTTGACCATTCCAAATTTAACTGACACCATTCAATATATCGAAAATACCCTTGATGAAAACGAACGTGGTAATGTCACTCGTCTTATGAAAGTCATTGATATTTTAGAAGCCGAGACTGAAGAATAAAAAAGGAACCAAAAATGGCTCTGTGTCAAATGATGTGGATGACTAATATTTTGTTAAAATGAACTGTTATCTAGGCAGCGAAAACCATGGCGTTTTCGTTGCCTATTTTTTTATCCGAAAAACTTAATAGAATACGATCGTGATAATTATAAAAATTTCTGTAACTATAAGCAATTCGTTTAATCAGCTTGATTTTATTAATTGAACCTTCCAAAGAACCGTTGCTTAAGGTAGATTGGAAAGTGTTTTTAATTCGTGGTAGATGTTTCTTTAAGGTAAGAATGGACGTCTCCATACTAGGTGAAAGCTCGTGTTTTTTCGTCATCAAAATAAGGTCTTTAAACCCTTCATAATCGTTTTTCTTCGAACAATAAAGTAAGTCTTGATAAAGTTGATAGGTCTCTTTTAATTGAGAATTAAGGCTCAATAAATAATCCATAATTTCTGTTTCCGTTATCACTTTCTTAAAGAGACGATGATAATGATACGTTTGGTAATCTAAGTCATTGGATTCTTTTAGAAAGAGTTTCCAGTATCGCTTTAATTTTCGATAGTCTTTCGCTGCAGCCGTGCGATATGTATTCATCGTTTTAATTCTTGTGACGTTGAGTGCACGATTGATTAGTTGAACGAGATGGAAACGATCAATGACAACAGACGCATTCGGGAATGATTCTTTCACTCGTTTAAAATAACCAGCATTCATATCGACGACAATCGCTTTGACCTTTAATCTTTCTTTTAAAGGGTATCTTAAAAAATGATCACGAATCGTTCTGGAGAAATTATCAATTAAAATATCAATGATTTTATGAGAGGAGGCATTTGAATAAATAAAGCTGTATTTTCCTTTTTTATTTTTAGTTGAAGTAAACTCATCTAAACAGAGGGTCTCGGGTAGAGTTTTAAAATGATTTCTTCTTTCATTGCCAACTTGTCTCATGGTTCGAATGACTGTCGTACTAGAGATTGCGTGACGTTTAGCGATATCTTTGAAGGAAGTAGCGTCAGTGATCTCAAAAAGCACGGATTGTTTCACCCTCCGGGCAATAAAACAATGCTTTTCAAATTCCAATGATTCCGCTAGGAAACTCGCTCCACATTGACGGCATAGGAAACGTTGTTTTCTTAAAAAAAGATAGGTAGGGTATCGAGTGTGACTAATCCACTTTATTTTCGAGAGCATAAAACCATTCTTTACAATGGAGTGCTTGGTGTTCTCCTTTTTACATTCTTTACATTCCTCTGGCTGGTAGCTAAGTTTTGCGTGATAAACTTTTGATTTTCTGCCTTTTATCACAAGTTCCTCACAAAATAAATGATCAAAAGTAATATTTTTATCTTTTAAATCAATGCTTTTTCGTATACAATCGTTATGAAACATAAGAACCATCCTTTCAAAATGTGGTGTCGTTACTATCATTTTAACTGGAAAATTCTTATGTTTCTATTTTTTTATAAAAAAATAGATGTGAACGAATTTCTTCATCCACATCAAAAATTATACAGCCCTTGTTTTTCTTCTTGTTTAGAAGGAGGTAGCTGATTGTAAGCAAAGACTTTATCTAAATAGACCATTTGCTCGGCTACCAGTTTTGGTGCATCGGCATAATAGAGCTTACCTGAATGCATCCGTTCGACTGATTCTTGTAAATCCATTAATTTCCCACCTTTAAGCGTTTTCTTTATTATACTTGAATCCATTTGGAAAAGGGATGTTTTTTTATTAAACGAAAGATTGAACGACGGTCGGGATTAACGTTCAAAATAGGCTTTTGGTAAATGGAAGCGTTGAGCATGTTCGAATTCATAACCAATCTGGAAAAGGAGGTCCTCATTGCCTTTGGCTGCCATAAATTGGATTCCTAAAGGTAAATCTTCTTTAGTCGTAAAAGTCGGTAAACTAATGGCGGGTTGGCCAGTTAAATTTGCTAGTTGTGTGTAGGGGGAAAGAGCTAGACTTTTTTCAAACATCTGATAAATAATTGTAGCGGCTTCTTCTTTTGAACGTTGCTCAATGGTTGTTAATTCCGCTCGGATAGCATCACTTTGTAAGTCGGTCTCAATTTTGGGAGCGGGGTGCGCTGTTGCTGGTGATAAGAATAAATCGAAATTTTCGAATTGTTTTTCCATTTCAACAGCAGCTGCATCCCAAGTGTTGAGCGAATGAATGTAACTAGAAGCGGATAATTTTTGACCGTACTGGTATAAGCCCCAAGTCATGAGTTCCATATCGTTAATCGTTAGTTCACGTTTTAATTGAGTAGAGATATTTTCAAACATCGCGGCTGTTTCAGCACCATTCATTTGATAATAAGAACGAATCAGTTGGTCGCCATTAACAGGATATTTAATTTCAAAGACATCATGTCCTTGGGCAGTTAAAAAAATAACCGCTTCTTCCACTGCATGAATGGCCTCTTTTGAAACAAGACTCCCAACAGGTGAGCTAGTTGAGAAAGCAATTCGTAGTTTTTTATTTGAAGGTTCATGATGAGCCCATTCCGTTTTTGGTGCTTGATAGGGAGCCGCATTTTCAGTGCCACGCATCGCATAGAAAAGGGTCTTCGTATCACGCATCGAAACCGTTAAGCCAAATGAAATGGATGCCCCTTGCCAACCGCGCCAACCGTCGGGACCGACAGGCATCGTGCCACGAGTTGGTTTTAGACCAATTAGACCATTGAATGAAGCTGGAATTCGAATGGAGCCACCGCCATCACTTGCGCCGGCAATCGGGAAAATACCCGCTGCGACTAATGCTGCTGCACCACCACTGGAACCACCAGCAGAACGAGATAAATCAGCCGGGTTACGTGTATCGCCATAGATTGTCGCATCGGTTACATTTTTAAAGCCAAATTCAGGTGCCGTACTTTGACCAATTGGAATCAAGCCAATCGATTCTAGACGTTGAACGAAGTGGCTAGTGAAAGGTGAACGAACGTCACGAAACAGGCGACTGCCAGCGGTGTTAAGCCAGCCTTTTTTCGTTTGACCAAGCATTTTCAAAGGAATTGGTAGTCCAGAAAATGGTAGCTCATCAAGATTGGGTGTACGGTGATATTGTTTTATGGCAGATTCTTTTTCAAATGTAACTAGGGCATTAATTTTGGGATTAATCACCTTAATTTTTGCCTCTAAGTGAGTAACGTATTCTTCAAATGATACTTGCTTTGTCTTTAATTGGTTAGACCAATATAAACCGTCTTTAATCATTTTTTCACCTCGTCCAATTATTTTTGACTCTTGTGTCTAGAATCAACATATCATATTTTACGTGCAATGGCTCGTAATGTCTGCTATACTATCGTCGAGCAAGGCAAATACATACAAATGCAGAGGGACGCGGCCGCGTTGAGAAGGTTAAACCTGACTCTTTGAACCTGTTGGTTAATACCAGCGTAGGGAGCATGTCAAATGAAAGTTCAATTTTTGATTGGATTCGTTTCGGCGTTTTCTCTATGTCTGGAGAAAACGCCTTTTTGTTTTGCTTAAAAATTTCAAATAAAGAAAAGAGGATGTCACAATGGAAGCAAGTATTGCGATTCAAGTTTTACCTAAAGTAGAAAGTACCGAAGAAACCATTCGGATTGTGGATGAAGTCATCGCTTATATTGCGAGCACAGGTTTAAACTACCAAGTGGGCGCGTTTGAAACGAGTATTGAAGGAGAGTTTGATACGTTGATGGAAATTATTAAGCAGTGTCAATTAATCGCGATTAAATCAGGTGCATCGGGCGTGTCTTCTTATATAAAAATTGCTTATCGTCCAGAAGGAGGCGTCTTAGGGATTGAAGAAAAAACGAAAAAGCACCAACATTAATTTTTCTTCAATTTTGACACTAATCGCTCTGTTATTGACTTGGCAAGTGATAACTTACTTTGAATGGATTCCAAACTTTATGCTCCCTTCACCCGTTCAAGTGGGCGAAGCACTCATTCATGATTTTCCTTTATTGCTGTTTCATACAAAAATCACACTCACAGAAGCCGCACTCGGTCTGTTATTTGGAGTGGTTTTAGGAGTGGTTGTTGCCATCTTAATGGATCATTTTCCACGTATAAGAGAAGCATTTTATCCGCTTCTTGTGTTAACGCAAACAGTACCGACAGTCGCTTTAGCACCACTTTTAACCATTTGGTTTGGCTTTGGCATATTACCTAAAGTCGTCTTAATCGTTATTACCATCTTTTTTCCCGTTGCAGTCGCAATGTTAAATGGTTTTTCATCTGTTGACTCGGATGAATTACGACTCATGCGGGCAATGGGTGCCAATCAGCGTCAAATTTTATGGCATATGAAATTACCAGCAAGTTTAGGTAACTTTTTTTCAGCTTTAAAAATTGGTGTAACGTATGCGGTGATTGGTGCGGTTATCTCGGAATGGCTAGGTGGCTTTGAAGGACTCGGTGTTTATATGACCCGAGTTCGTAAATCCTATGCTTTTGATAAAATGTTTGCGGTAATTTTTTTAATTTCACTGTTGAGTTTAATCTTAATGGTGTTTGTGAATGGAATCGAAAAATGGGCGATGCCTTGGAAGAAAGAGGAAGAAAAAAATGAAAATACAACGACTCGTTCTACTCGCAGTTAGCAGTTTATTTAGTTTAAGTGCTTGTAGTCAACCAACGAACCAGCAAATAGAAGAATCGTTAGAAAAAATTACTTTTGTCCTTGATTGGACCCCGAATACGAATCATACAGGTCTTTATGTCGCACAAGAAAAGGGCTATTTTGAAGAATTAGGTCTAGATGTTGAAATCGTACAACCATCAGAAGATTCTGCATCCATGCTCGTTGCAAGCGGCAAAGCCCAGTTTGGAATATCTGCCCAAGATTCACTCGCAGCTAATTATGCTTCGGAAAAACCATTGCCGATAACGACCGTTGCGGCAGTCTTACAACATAATACATCGGGGATTATGTCGCGCCAAGGGGAAGGAATTGATCGACCAAAAGGATTAGAAAACACGACTTATGCCACTTGGGATTCACCAGTTGAACAAGCGACCATTTCAAATGTCATGGCAGAAGATGGTGGTGATTTTTCAAAAGTAAAATTAATCCCGAATACAATTGTCGATGAACCATTAGCCTTGAAAGAAAAACAAACGGATAGTGTTTGGGTCTTTTATGGATGGGGAGGCATTGCCGCAGAAGTTGCTGAGGTACCAATCGATTATTTTTATTTCAAAGATTTGAATCCAGTCTTTGATTATTACACACCCGTTATTATTGCCAATAATGACTTCTTAAGCGAAAAAGGTGACGTCACAAAGAAATTTTTACAAGCAGCCAAAAAAGGATACGAATTTGCAATAGCATCGCCTAAAGAAGCCGCAGATGTATTATTAAAAGCCGCACCCGAGCTCAATCAAACATTGGTTTATGCAAGTCAAAATTGGTTAGCAAAACAATACCAAGCAGAAGCGACTGAATGGGGAGTGATTGATGCCAAGCGCTGGAATGATTTTTATCATTGGCTTGGAGAAAACCAATTAGTTGAAAAAAACATCCCTGAAAATACTGGTTTCACGAATGACTATTTAATGGAGTGAGGTAAATGTCAAAATTAGTCATAGAGAATCTTTCGAAAAGCTTTGGTGAACAAACAATACTGAATCAATTGAATTTTCATGTTGCTCAAAATGAAATTGTGAGTATTATCGGTCCGAGTGGAGTAGGCAAGTCGACGCTCTTTAACTTAATTGCGGGTTTGTTAGCACCAAGCAGTGGCGAGATTTTACTCGATAATCATCCGATTACTAACCAACCGGGAAATGTCGCCTATATGCTACAAAAAGATTTGCTGTTTCCATATAAGACGATTGAAAAGAATATCGCTTTACCTTTGATTTTAAAAGGAGTGAAAAAAGGAGAGGCGCTAAAACAAGCGCATTTATTATTAGAAGAATTCGACTTAGCACATGTTGCTAAAGCATATCCAAAGGCCTTGTCTGGGGGAATGCGTCAACGTATCGCCTTGGTGCGAACCTACTTGTTTTCGGCTAACTTTATTCTATTGGACGAACCGTTCAGCGCACTCGATCCTTTTACTAAAAAAGAAATTCATGATTGGTACTTGAAAATTCATGAACAATTAAATTTGACAACGTTATTTATCACCCATGATATTGATGAAGCAATTAAATTATCACATCGAATCTACTTATTAAAAGGTTCAGGCACGCATGATTTTGAGGAAATGGTGATTGATCAAAAACTTAGAAAAACGATAGATTTTGAATTATCGGATGCTTTTTTAAACTATAAAAAATCAATTATGCATCGATTATCACAATAGTCATGCGATTTATTGAACAAGCATAAAACTCGTCTTTCTCTTTTAAATCCACTATACTTTCAAGGTATAATTTTTAAGGAGGAACGATATATGGACTATCGTGTATTACTTTATTACAATTATACTAAAATTGAGGACCCTGAAGTTTTTGCAAAAGAGCATTTAGCTTTTTGTAAGAGCATCGGTTTAAAAGGGCGAATTTTAGTAGCAGAAGAAGGCATTAACGGTACTGTATCAGGTACAATTGAGGATACGCAAAAGTATATGGACTGGATGCACAACGATGAACGTTTCAAGGATACTTGGTTCAAAATTGATGAGGCGAAAGGCCATGCATTTAGAAAAATGTTTGTGCGCCCACGTAAAGAATTAGTGGCATTAAACTTAGAAGAAGATATTGACCCATTACGCATAACAGGCGAGTATTTAGATCCGAAAGACTTTAAAGAGGCATTATTAGATGAAGATACGATCGTTTTAGATGCACGTAATGATTATGAATTTGACTTAGGTCATTTCCGTGGCGCAATCCGTCCCGATATTCGCAATTTCCGTGAGTTACCCCAATGGATTCGTGAAAACAAAGAGCAATTCATGGACAAAAAAGTGGTTACGTACTGTACAGGTGGTATTCGCTGTGAGAAATTCTCTGGCTGGTTATTACGTGAAGGTGTCAAAGATGTCTCTCAATTACATGGCGGCATTGCGATGTATGGGAAAGACCCTGAAGTTCAAGGTGAACTTTGGGATGGAAAAATGTACGTTTTTGATGATCGTATCAGTGTTGAAATTAACCATGTCGATAAAAAAGTTATCGGAAAAGATTGGTTTGATGGTAAACCATGCGAGCGTTACATCAATTGTGCCAATCCGTTTTGCAACCGCCAAATTTTAGCTTCTGAAGAAAATGAAGCGAAACATTTAGGTGGTTGTTCAATTGATTGTGCAACACATGAAGCAAACCGTTATGTTAAGAAAAATAACATTTCAGCGCAAGAACGTGCAGCACGTATTGAAGCATTACAAGCAACCGTTACAATTTAATTAGTTGTAAAAAGCCTAGATCAAAATCTAGGCTTTTTTGTGTCTTCTTATTTATTATCGCTATTAATTTAAAAAGAAGATAGCATAAGTTAATGCTGTGGCAAAAGTAATCCAAGCATAGTAAGGCAATAGTAATAGGAAGGTTACACGATTTACTGAAAATAAAAATCCTTGAAGTAAGGAGAGTACGAGGAACAAAATCGTGATATCGATGAGTGCCGCTAAAATATTTTTTTGATTGAAAAATAAAAAGCTCCAGAGTAAATTGGCAACTAGTTGAACAATAAAGAGCGTCAGTAATAAGGGCCTTTGTTTGGAAGATTTGTCAATCCAGATAAAGTAAAGAGCAGCCCCGAGCATTAAGTATAAAACAATCCAGACTGGACCAAACAGCCAACTAGGTGGTGCAAAAAAAGGGAGTTCTAATGATAGATAATACTTTTTAGGGTTATCGATTGTAATGCCAGAAAGCGAACCAAGTACAACAATACCAAGCATTGAAAACCATAAACGTTTATCTTTTATATAGGACATATGACTTCAACCTTTCTACATTGGCTAGAAAAGACTAAGCGAATTTATACCGCGGATGTTCAATCGACTTTCTATTAGTGTAGAGAGTTTTGAAAAATTTGTAAAGAAAAAAGGCTAAATAGTAGGCATAAAAGAGTCTATTCAAAAAATACATCCTTGGATGGATATGCAAAAAACATTTTTGTGAGATAATAGAATGAGTTAAGGGAGGAATGTACTATGCAAGAAAAAAACACGTTTCATGTAAATGGTTATTTAGGGTTAATCGTCTTATTGGGTTCATTAGTTGGTGGCGGATATTTGTTTTACCTAGGAGTTGAAAATGAAACACCATGGCAGATAATTATGGCGATTCTTATTGGTTTTATAGCAATTATTTTTATGAGTTCATTGACAATTGTTAGTCCTAATCAGTCAAAAGCGATTTTATTTTTTGGACAGTATTTAGGTACAATTAAATCAAATGGTTTGTTTATTACGACACCATTTACACAAAAAATTAACGTCTCTTTAAAAGTTCGTAACTTTAACAGTTCATTACTAAAAGTCAACGATTCAGATGGGAATCCGATTGAGATTTCAGCAGTGGTCGTTTATCGTGTAACCGATACAGCAAAAGCGTTGTTTGATGTGGATTATTATCAAGAATTTATTGAGATCCAAAGTGAAACAGCCATTCGTCACATTGCAACACAGTATCCATATGACACATTTAATGATGATGATATTACATTGCGTGGCAACACAAGTGAAGTATCCGCTGAATTAGCTAAAGAATTACAAGAACGTTTAGGTGTGGCAGGTGTTGAAGTGATTGAAACACGTTTGAATCACTTAGCTTATGCAACCGAAATTGCGAGTGCGATGTTACAACGTCAACAAGCTAAAGCAATTTTATCGGCACGCCAAACCATCGTTGAAGGTGCTGTTTCCATGACGCAAATGGCCCTAGAACAAATCGAAGAAGGCCAAGGCATGACGTTCTCAGATGATCGTAAAGTTCAATTAATCAATAATTTACTTGTTTCAATCATTACGGATAAAGGCACGCAACCAGTCATTAATACTGGTGACGCGACAAGAAGTTTTGAATAATTAAAGTCTAGGGGGGAAAGTGATGGGAAGAAAACTTTATATTAAACAAAAAATATTTAGTATTGGTGAGAAATTTACTGTCTATGATGAACATGAACGTCCGCAATATCACGTTCAAGGGAGTTTTATGCAAATTCCTAAAAGTTTTAAAATATTGAATCAACGGGAAGAAGAAATTGCGACCATTACCAAAAAAATTTTTAGTTGGTTACCAAAATTCTACGTGGATATTCGTAACAATCCACAAATTATCATTGATAAAGAACTCACTTTTTTTAAAGCGAAATACCACATTTCAGCAGAAGGTATTGAAGTTCAAGGAAACTGGTGGGACATGGACTTCCAAGTAATACGTCATGGACGTGCAATCGCAGATATTAACAAACGCTGGTTCACCTTTGGAGATACGTATGAAGTGAATGTTTTAGATGAAAAGTACGAGGAGATTATTATCTCACTCGTTATAGCCATCGACTGCGTGAAAGAAGATCAAAATAATAATGCAGTGAATTAAGATATTATCGTAGTTTTATTTTTGTTTTAGATACATAAAAAGAAACGGAGGCTATGTGTCTTTGTTTTTTTTATTAATTCTAAGGACCAGAAGTGTAAAAGCGCTTTTTTCAAGAGAATGCTTGTGTTACTATAAGTTTCTAGAGAGCAATCTTAGGAGGAATGTTATGTCTTTTTTTGGAAAAATCGATTTTAATACACTATCGGATACGGATAGGGCCATATATCATTATTTGTCTTCTAATAGTGACAAAGTTCCTTATATGAGAGTACGAGAAATTGCAACAGAGTCACATACTTCTTCATCTTCGGTTATGCGTTTCATTCGAAAAATTGGCTATGAAAGTTTTTCCGATTTTAGAAAAGAATTTCGCGGTGATGATAGTATTGTTACAGGGCAATATTCGTTATCTTTTCCAACTTTAACACCAGAACAATTTACTAGAAATTTGCAAGATAAATTACAAATAATTGCTGAAAAAATTATAGAATGTGATAATGTCATTTTGTTTGGGATTGGGAACTCCGGTTACGTTTGTGACTATATCGCGCGACGCTTGGCGATTTTAGGCTGCAATGCTTTTGCAATGACAGACGCTACATACCCGATTAGTACAAAACTTAAAAATACAGCTGATAATATGGTCATCCCTGTCTCAGTTTCCGGTATGACAACAGAAATTTTAGAAATCGTTAGTGGTTTGACTAAAGAAGAAGATATGACAATTGTTGCGGTGACAAGTGATGCGAGTAGTAGTCTATCAAACATGGCAGATTATGTTTTAGATTATCGTGTTGAGCGCTATCGAATAAACCATCACGATGATTTAACCAGTCAGATACCTTGTATCTTTTTATTAGAATCTTTGACAAATATTGTCGCAAGTTTGGAAAGATAGAAATCACAAAAAGCACCAACTTGGTACGTAGTGTACCAAGTTGGTGCTTTTTTCATAATGCTTTATTTCAAACCAAAAGCTTGTTTAGGCATTGTTTCCGTTTCATTTATTCTTATACTAAAAGTGAGTTCGATTTTAGTATGATCTGAAAGAGGTGTCCAAATAATGGAAAAAAATTTTGATGAAAATTTTCTATGGGGTGGAGCTGTGGCAGCCCATCAAATTGAAGGAGGATGGGACCAAGGTGGTAAGGGGCTGAGTATCGCCGATGTAATGACTGCAGGAGGGAACGGAATTCCTCGAAAAATTACAAAAGGAATTATCGAAGGTGAGAACTATCCAAACCATGAAGCAATCGATTTCTATCATCGATATAAGGAAGATATTGCACTATTTAAAGAATTAGGATTGAAAGCATTTCGTACATCGATTAATTGGGCAAGGATTTTTCCAAACGGCGATGACTTAGAGCCGAATGAAGAAGGATTAGTTTTCTACGATAATTTATTTGATGAATTACTCGCAAATGGAATTGAACCGATTGTCACTTTATCACATTTCGAGATTCCCTATAATTTATATCAAACATATGGTGGTTTTAAAAATAAAAAAGTTATTGATTTTTTTGTTCGCTATGGCGAAACCGTGATGAAACGATATAAAAATAAAGTGAAGTACTGGATGACTTTTAATGAAATTAATAACCAACAAGATGGTGAATACGATGTTCATCTTTGGACAAATTCCGCTGTTCTTTTTGAAGAAGGAGATAACCAAGAGGAAATTATTTTCCAATCAGGATTAAACGAATTAATTGCCAGCGCAAAAGTTGTCAAAAAAGGGCATGAAATAAATCCTGATTTTCAAATTGGCTGTATGATGGCGTATGTTCCGGTCTACCCTTATACATCAAATCCAGATGACTTAATGGCAGCCAATAAAGTGATGCATCGTCGATTCTTTTACAGTGATATCCATGTTAGAGGTGAAATTCCAGCATATACCTTAAAACAATGGGAAAGAAAAGGCTTGAATATTAAATATACGCTAGAAGAACTACAAGCTTTAAGAGAAGGTACTGTCGATTATATTGGATTTAGTTACTATATGTCTAATGCGGTTACAACATTGCCTGACGTTAAAGGACATGCGATAAGTGATTATCCTGGTGCTAAAATGGTCAACAACCCATATATTAAATCCAGTGAATGGGGCTGGCCGATTGATCCCGTTGGTTTGCGTTATACATTAAATTTGATTTATGAACGTTATCAAATTCCAATGTTTATTGTTGAAAATGGTTTTGGTGCCTACGATACAATGACTGAAGAGGGTAAAGTTGAAGATCCTTATCGGGTAGAGTACTTAAAATATCACATGGAAGAAATGAAAAAAGCCGTAATTGAAGACGGTGTCGAGCTCATGGGTTATACACCTTGGGGAATCATTGATATTGTTAGCTTCGGTAGCGGTGAAATGGAAAAACGTTATGGAATGATTTATGTTGATAAAGATAATCAAGGGAAAGGCACGTTAGAACGATATAAAAAAGAATCGTTTAAATGGTACCAAAATATTATTGCAACAAATGGAGAGGAGCTCTAAATTTGAGAACGAATGAGTTGAAACAAATATTAACAGAAATGACGCTTTCTGAAAAAGTAGGACAATTGGTTCAATTAACACCTGATTTCTTTTTAGCAGGTGGTGAAATTACCGGTCCAATGCAAGAATGGCAAATGTCCAAGGAGCAATTATTTCAAATTGGTTCTGTTTTAGGAACTCATACAAGTGAACAAGTAATGCAAATTCAAGAAACTTATCTTGAGAAAAGTCGCTTGAAAATTCCTCTAGTTTTCATGGCAGATGTGATTCATGGTTATGAATCCATCTATCCAATTCCATTAGCTTTAGCTTCTACTTTTAGTCCTGAGATAGTTGAAGAAGTGGCACAATTATCTGCCAAAGAAGCAACACAAGCTGGTGTACATGTGACGTTTTCTCCGATGGGAGATCATGTAATGGATGCTCGGTGGGGGCGTGTTCTAGAGAGTAATGGCGAAGATCCTACTCTATCTGCTGCTTTAACTCGGGGTTATGTAAGAGGATATCAAGGAGGAAATTTATCAACTGAAAAAAACCGTTTAGCGGCTTGTGTAAAGCATTTTGTAGGATATGGTGCGGCACAGGGCGGACGCGATTATAATACGGTTGATTTATCACATGTGAATTTGTATCAAAATTATTTACCGGCCTTCCAAGCCGCGATTGAAGAGGGTGTTGAACTTGTAATGACATCGTTCAATACAATGGATGGCATTCCTGTTACTGGAAATAAGGAAATGGTCCAAAAGATCTTACGTGGTGATTTAAATTTTGAAGGTGTTGTTATTTCTGATTGGGCCGCTGTGGTTGAGTTAATTGCCCATCGAATCGCAAAGGATAAAAAAGAAGCCGCTTCTTTGGCCTTTTCTGCAGGAATTGATATGGACATGATGAGTGACTCTTATCAGACACATTTAGCGGAGATTGTTTTAGATACGAATCAGCAAGTAGCGCTTGATAATGCCGTTTTTCGAATTCTAACATTAAAAAATAAATTAGGTTTATTTGAAGATCCGTATCGTGGATTAAGGGAGCTAGATGATAATCAATTAGCTGCAACAAAAAAACAATTAGCAGAATCAATCTTAACTATTTCAGAGAAAACACCAGTTTTATTGAAAAATGATAATCAAATTTTACCATTGAAAGTAGGTCAAAAAGTTGCTTTAATCGGTCCGAAAGCAAGTTCACAAGATATTTTAGGTGCTTGGTCATGGATTGGGGAGTCTGAAAAGGCGATTTCGTTGGCCTCTGGTCTACAAGAAAAATCTCTTGAGCTGTCTGTTTTACCGATGGAAGATGGGCAAGTTATTACGGATGAAGCGATAAATCAAGCATTAATTTTAGCGAAAGAAAATGAAGTCGTTATTCTAGCAATTGGTGAGACGAGTGAAGAGTCAGGAGAAGCAGCTAGTTTAGCACAGATTAGTTTATCGCGTAATCAAGATAAATTAGTCCAAGCAGTGGCGCAAGTAAATCCGAATGTTGCTGTTGTGCTATTTAATGGTCGACCACTTGATTTATCTAATATTGTAGAGGAAGTTCCAACAATATTAGAAGTTTGGTTCCCAGGTTCCCAAGGTGGTAGAAGTATTGCCAATTTATTAATGGGAGAAGTGAATCCAGAAGGAAAATTACCAATGAGCTTCCCACGTTCTGTTGGACAATTACCTCTTTCTTATTTGAGCTTATCAACAGGGCGACCGATGCATGAGGGAAATAAAGATCAAAAATATATTTCTCGTTATATGGATGAAGGTAATGATGCACTCTTCCCATTTGGTCACGGACTATCATACAGTCAGTTTGAATGTGTGGATCAAGGTATCTCACATCAGGCTTTTAGAGAAGATGAAACGATAGAAATCCGATTAGCTGTTAAAAATAATAGTCAAATAGCTGGAGGAACGACGGTACAACTTTATATAGAAGATCTTGTTACAAAAGTCGCTCGACCTGTGAAAGAATTAAAACAATGGCAAAAAGTTTATCTAGAAGCGTTCGAAGAAAAAGAAATTTGCTTTACGATCAGTGCAGAAGATTTATTCTATGTTCATCATGATTTATCTCGTAGTGTTGAAACAGGAGAATTTAACTTGTACATAGGATTAAGCAGTCAAGATGAGAGTATTAAGCACCAAGTAGCTTATACAATGTAAAATAATTCCCGATTGGTACAACTCGTACCAATCGGGTACAAATTTCAATTTGATGAATTAAGAACCAAAAGACAATAAGAATATTGTAATTGAAAACGTTTTTACGTATTATGATATTAACAAATAAAAACGTTTTTATTTTTGGGGTGAAAAAATGAGTTCGATACAAAGAGTGACAATTCGTGATGTTGCGCGTGAGGCAAATGTCTCGATAGCAACGGTTTCTAAAGCATTAAATGGAGTCGATGTTGTTCGACCTGTGACGAAAGAAAAAATTATTCAAGCAGCTGAAAAATTAAATTATGTTCCTAATATTTTAGGGAAGCAATTGAAAGCGCATAAAACAGGTATGATGGGCTTTTATACTACTAGCATTAGTGGTCCATATTTTAGTGTTCTAGTCGATGCGATTGCAAAAGAATCTGAGAAATGTGGTTATAGCTTAAATGTTTTGGTTTCGAGTAATAAAAAAGTTGTTATGAATAATATTTTAGGTGGTATGGTCGATGGCATCATCAGTTTTGAAGATATGATTGGACCAGAGGATTTAGAAATATTGAAAAAAGAGCAAATTAAAGCTGTTTTTATTGATCGAAACATCGAGACAAAGACGATTGGTAGTGTTGTTTTTGATTCTTATCAAGCATCAAAAACAGCAACAGAAAATTTGTTAAATCTAGGTCATCAAGACATTGCTTTTTTAACGGGGTTTGAAGGTACCTATGATAGCGATGAACGACTTGCAGGATACAAGGATGCGTTAAACGAAAAGGAACTTCCGATTAATCAAGATTTTTTGATTCCAGGTTATTTCGAGGAAAAAGCATCATACGAAGCCGTTAAAGCATTTTTTCAAAGTAAACCTGAGAAGATTCCAACAGCGTTTGTAGCTGGGAATGATGTAAGTGCAATTGGAGCAGTAAATGCTTTAAAAGATTTAAATTATCAAATTCCAGCAGATTTTAGTATTACAAGTTTTGACGGCATTGATTTATTGAATTATTTTTCTCCAGGTATCACAACAATTAAAAATCCAATTCGTGAACAAGGAGCAGTAGCGGTTAATCACTTGGTTGATTTAATCAACGGCAAAACGCAAGGGAAATCCTTTACTTTGACCGGAGAATTATTGATACGAGAGTCCGTAAGAAAATTATAGTAGGAAGTGTGAATCAATGTATGTAGGTATTGATATTGGTGGAACATTTGTCAAGCATGGAGTAATTAATGCCTTTGGTGAGATTATTGAAAAAGGTAGCATTCCCACGAATCACGAAAAAGAACTTCTATTTTTAGATTTAATAAAACTAGTGAAGGAATATCAAGTGAAGTTTCCGACAATAATGGGAGTTGGAGTAAGTGCACCAGGCGTTATTTTAAAAGATGGGACAATGCAAACCGCAGGTTCAATTCAGTCATTTTATGGAGCAAATATAAAAGAACGATTGGAAATAGAATGCGAATTGTTAACAATTGTTGAAAATGATGCAAATGCCGCAGCGATTGCGGAACAATGGATTGGTAATGCTCAAGGAGTTCAAAATTATTTATGTCTTGTTCTTGGAACAGGAATTGGTGGTGGTATCGTAATTAATGGTGAACTATTCCAAGGAGCACACGGGATGGCTGGCGAATTTGGTTGGATGCTTGTTGGTGATATACCAAGTGAAGGAAGTATTGAAACAGCATCATTGAATCAACGTGCTTCAGTAGTCGGTGGCTTATGTTTTCAATATCAGAAAGCCTTAGCTGAGAATGGTTATATCGAAAAAATAACCGATGCTCGTTTGATTTTCCAAAGAGCCAAAGAAGGCCAAAAGTTAGCTATTAAAGTTATTGATGCATTTTTTGTGGATTTGGTTACTGGATTGTTAAATCTTATTAGTAGTTTTGATCCAGAAATGATTTTAGTCGGTGGCGCAATTAGTAGCGATGTCGATTTTATGAACCGTTTAGAAGCAAGTTTACAAAAAGCAATCGCAAGACATGAGAGTTTGCAGTACTTTCAACAATATGGATTAGCAAATGTAGTACCGACAAAATTACAAAATAATGCAGGAATGATTGGTGCTGTTTACCAAGTACACAAAGAAATAAAGAAAAGAGCTAGTAGGTAAGGGGAGGATTACAAGTGGCAAAAGAAAAACTTCAAAATTCGGAAAAAAGAAAAACGAAGTTAAGTGATAAATTTAAAGCACAATCTTTTTATCAAGCAATGGTTTGGCCGGGTGTTATTTTTATGATTATTTTTAACTTCATCCCACTTTACGGAATTATTATTGCTTTTAAAGACTATTCAGTCTTAGATACAATTGCCAATGCCGAATGGGTTGGACTTCAATATTTCCGAGAATTTTTCTCAGATTCAATGTTTTGGACCGTTATTAAAAACACCTTAGGGATTAGTTTTTTGAAATTATTATTTGGCTTTCCAGCGGCCATTTTATTAGCCATTTTAATTAATGAAATTGTGAATGTCCGTTTAAAGAAAATTGTTCAGACCGTTTCTTATTTACCGCATTTTTTATCCTGGGTTATTTTAGGTGGAATGTTTATTTCTTGGCTATCAGAAACAGGTTTGATAAATAATATCTTGATTGATGCTAATCTGATAGAAAAACCGATTCGTTTCTTAACCGATCCGAATAAATATTGGGGTATCGCAGTGATTTCTGATATTTGGAAAGAAGTAGGTTGGAATACAATCTTATATATCGCAGCTATGACCGGAATTAATCCAGCCTTGTATGAGGCTGCAAAAATTGATGGAGCAAGTAAATTGAAACAAATTATACATGTAACCATCCCGTCAATACGTCATATTATTGCATTAACGTTTGTCCTTTCAGTCGGTGGATTATTAGGATCAAACTTGGATCAAACATTAGTATTACAAAATCCGGTTAACTACCAAACGAGTGAAGTAATTAACTCATTCGTCTATAAAATGGGGATTCAACAAGGTGATTTCTCTTATGCCACTGCAATTGGTTTATTCGTCTCTGTAATTTCGTTAATTTTAGTTGTAGGTAGTCATTTATTAACTAAAAAAATAAGTGATACATCAGTATTTTAAGAAGGAGGATGTATGAATGATAAAGTACTCGAAAGACGAAAAAATATTTAATATTGCCAATGTAATGTTCATGGTATTCTTTTTAGCGATTATTGCCTTACCGCTTTGGAACATTATTGCCTTATCTTTTAATGATGCGACAGACTCTACTCGTGGAGGTATTTATTTCTGGCCAAGAGAATTTTCTCTAGAAAGTTATCTGACTGTTTTTGAAGATAATGCGATTTATAAGGCGTTTATCATATCTGTTGGAAAAACTTTTATTGGAGTGATTCTACATACGGCTTTTACTTCAATTGTGGCTTATGGGATGAGCCGCAGAGATTTGATTGGTCGAAAAGTTTATATGAATATGGGAATCTTAACAATGTTTGTCTCAGGAGGGATGATTCCAACATTCTTATTATTTAAATCGTTGGGTCTTTTAAATAATTTTTGGGTCTATATTATCCCAGTTTTATTTTCATTCTACGACATGGTTATTTTAATGAATTTTTTCAGAAGTATCCCTTATTCATTAGAAGAATCCGCAGCAATGGATGGTGCCAATCCATTTGTGATTTTCACAAAAATTATTTTGCCACTGTCACTACCAGTTTTAGCAACGATTGCATTATTCCATGGGGTGTTCCAATGGAATGATTACATGACTGCTAATATTTATGTGGACAATCGAGACTTATATCCATTACAAATGTTGCTTTATCGGATTGTTTCCCAAAACTTATCACCAGCAGTAGCTACAGGAGCTAACGTTGTACGTAACACAACGTCTCAATCATTACAATTAGCCACCATGGTTGTTACGACTGTTCCAGTAGTTGTTATTTATCCATTCTTACAGAAATACTTTATCCAAGGGATGACTCTTGGTTCAGTAAAAGAATAAAAAAGGAGAGAATTAAGTATGAAGAAAAAAACAGTATTATTCAGTTTAGCATTAGCGAGTATGACCCTTTTAGCAGCATGTGGAGGATCAGGCTCAGCGGATAGTAAAAAAGGAAAAGATATTGAGCTACCAGAAGCAAGATTTGAAGCGGATAAAGAAACACCAAGTTGGCAAAAAGATACCGATCATGATGCTAAGTTAAAATGGTATGTAAACTTTGATTGGTATGCACAACCAGGTTGGGGTGTAGATACAGTTACTCGTAAAATTAAAGAAGATTTGAATATTGAAGTGGAATTTGTTTCAGGAAATGATGAAAACTTAAATACGATGTTAGCAGGTGGCGATTTACCAGATTTAATGACTTTTGATAAAAATTTATCAGCTGCACAAGAGGCACCGAAATTTGCATTACCAATTAATAAACTCGCTGAAAAATATGATCCATATTTTTTAGAACATGCAGCTAAGAAAGAATCGTTGAAATGGTTTACTTTAGAAGATGGGAATATATACGGTTATCCAAGTTTCTCTGCTACTAAAGAAGATTACGAAGCGGGAAATGTTGTTGGAGACCAAGTCTTTATTGTTAGAAAAGATATTTATGAAGCAATTGGAAAACCGGATATGACGACTCCAGAAGGCTTTTTAGATGCATTAAAAAAAGCAAAAGAAGTTTCACCCAAAGCTGATGATGGTTCTGACTTAGTGGCATTTGGTTCTACAGCATTAGACATTGCTAATGGTGGCGATGGTGCCTATGGTGGTGTGTTACAAGATTTCTTAAACGTATCACCAACTGTTGATGGTAAATTTAATGATCGTGATGCAAGTGAAGAATATATTTCTTGGTTAGAAGTTTTCCGTAAAGCATTTAATGAAGGATTTATTACGAACGATCAATTTTCAGATAACGATAATACGATGAAAGAAAAATTAGGTCAAGGCCGTTACTTTGCTTATTTACATACGAATACAAAAGGTTTGAATGAATTTATGTCAGACAATAACGCTCGAAACCCAGAGCAAACATACATTGCCGTTGATGGTCCGAAAAATTCAAAAGGTGAAACCTCAACATTTACCGGTGGAAATATTGGTGGATGGACACAAACATTTATTACCAATAATACAAAAGAACCACAAAAAGCAATGGAGCTAATGACTTACTTAGCTAGTGAATATGGTACAATGGTAACTACTTTCGGTATTGAGGGTGAAACTTACAATTTAGTTGATGGCAAAGTGGAATATGCTAAAGAAACAGAAGATTTACGTAATTCAGATATTGCACGCTTTGATAAGGAAGTTGGTTTAGGATCGTATTGGTTTGTAGGAAATGATAACTACGCAATTCAAATGGGACAAGAACCTGCAACATCAATCCGTCAAATGGTTGAATGGGCATCAGACAAATTAGCACCTCGTTTTGAAATAGAAGATATCGATCCTAAGAGTGGATCACAAGCTCGTAATTTAACAAAGATTAACACAGAACGTGTTCAAGCTTTAGTGGCTGTTATCCAATCGGCTTCTGAAGAAGAAGGTCGTCAAATTTGGGATGATTTCTTAGCAAGTCGTGAAAATAGTGGATGGCAAGACATTGTTGACTATCGTAATGAAAAAATTGCAGAAAATATAGAGAAATTAAAATAAGGTAGAAGAAAAGAGGGAAGCGGATGTTTTCAATAGAAAGTAAATTTTATCGATTGACCATCTATATTTATCATTTAGTATTGGTTAATTTATTATTTTTATTAACGAGTATATTGATTATTTCGCTTCCAGCTTCCTTCCTCGCGTTAACAAAAACGATGAAAGAAATTGAAAATCCAGGAATTATAAAGACTTATTTTAATTACCTAAAGCAAGATTTTATTAAAGTTTTACCGATAGGAATCTTTAATTTGTTTTCTTTGATGTTTGGGGTATCCTTGCAAGCAATCAGTTTACAGGATTCTATGTTTTTAAAATTGGTTACTTTAGTTTTTCTGTTTTTCCTATTATCGTATAATCTAAATCTTTATTATATTTTTGGGCTATCTGATGAAAAAATAAATTATTTTGAACTATTCCAACAAAGTTTCATTTGGAGTCTAGGAATTTTTTACCAAAATATCTTATTACTGATCATTTTTTTAGGCGTATTTTTATTTCTTTTTTTTCAGTTTCCAATAGTATTAAGTTTATGTGGAATTAGTTTACCTGTTCTAGCATATACAAAATTATTTACGTATCAGTTAGTTAAATCTAAAAATATATAATTGTGAAAACAACACTTCAAACGAGTTTTTTTGAAGTGTTGTTTTGTATAAAGAAACAAGTAATTTACTTTTAAAATAAAAGGAAGTATTTCTAGGGGGGGCTAATACTTGTCGCGTTGCACATAAATAAAACCATTTTTTGGAAAGCTCTTACAAAAGTGAAGGGATGACACTTAAAATTTAGAAAAAAGCTAGCTTTATATGTCGAAAGTATTTAAAATGGATGTATTAAAGCGTAAAAGGAGATTTTCGTCTATGTTATACGGATCTATTGAAGCGGGTGGAACAAAATTTGTTTGTGCCGTAGGTAATGAAAAATTAGAAATTTTAGAGCGTGTAAGTTTTCCAACAACGACACCTGAAGAAACAATGCCACAAGTAATTGCATTTTTTAATCAATATAAAGATGATTTAGTAGCAATCGGAGTGGGCTCATTTGGTCCGATTGATATTCGTAAAACATCGGATACGTATGGCTATATTACTTCAACACCAAAATTAGCTTGGCAAAATTACAATTTCTTAGGTGCGATGAAAGCCGCTTTCGATATTCCAATGGCGTGGACAACCGATGTTAATGCAGCAGCTTACGGCGAATATGCATTTGGTAACGGTCAAGGAAAATCAAGTGTGGTTTACTATACAATTGGTACAGGCGTGGGTGCCGGTGCGTTACAAGATGGTAAATTTATCGAAGGATTTAGTCATCCAGAAATGGGTCATATGTTAGTTGTTCCACATAAAGATGACCATTTTGAAGGAGCATGTCCTTTCCACGGAAACTGTTTAGAAGGAATGGCCGCAGGTCCTGCTGTTGAAAAACGCAACGGACGTAAAGGGCAAGACATTCCTCAAGATGATCCATTCTGGGAAATCGAAGCAGAATACATTGCACAATGTGCTTACAATACAACATTAATGTTCTCACCAGAAGTGATTATTTTTGGTGGTGGCGTGATGAAACAACGTCATATGGTTGAAAAAGTTCACGCAGCCTTCACACGTATTATGCAAGGCTACGTAGCAACACCAGCTATCGAAGAATATATTGTGACACCTGCTTTAGAAGATAATGCTGGGACAATCGGTTGTTTAGCATTAGCTGAAAAAGCTTTAAAAGAAGCATAATTGAAAAATAAAAAAATTAGGAAATGGGGGTGATATTGTGAGTATGTATTTAGAAATACCACAATTGAATCCCCAATTTCCATATCGAGCCTTTTTAAATGACGGGATGACGATTGTTTATCCCCATTGGCATAAAGAAATTGAAATTATTTATGCGAGTCGCGGTGAAGTGAAGGTCGGGATTAATGATACAGTCATTGAAGTTTGCGAAGGTGAAATTTTAGTGATTGCCAATGGTGAGCCACATTATTTTTTAGCCTCCCCAAATAGTGAACGTTATGTTTTTCAATTTGAAATGCGCCTATTTGATGAGTCGTTTTTAAGAGGAAGCGAAGAAAGTCTTGTGGGGCTCTTTGCAAAAGGCGAGGCCTATAGCCGTTATTGGCCGGATCATCTGCAACAAAAAACGCGGGAATTACTAGTTGAGTTGTATGAGTTGGAAGTGGAACAACCAAAAGGTAAAAATTATGTGGTGCTATCAAACTTGGCTCGTTTTATTGGCGAGTGCTATGCGCATTTACCTAAGAAAGCAGAGGAACATTCTAGCCAAACACCGACAGCTATTCATCGAAAAGATACATTAGAACGTTTAAATAGTGTTTTTGAATATATCGAAAGTCGTTACCAAGAATCGATTACATTAGATGAAGTGGCGAAATTTGTTGGGTTTAGTCCCTATTATTTTACGCGTTTTTTTAAGAAGAATACCGGTCAAACCTTCGTTCAATTTTTAACGGAATATCGGATTAATCGTGCAAAATTTATTTTGGCACAAGAAGAAATTCCGATGATAGAAGTTGCAGAAAAATCTGGATTCTCAAGTGTCAAAACGTTCCATCATGTCTTTAAAGAAGAAGTTGGTATTTCACCGTTACAATATCAAAAGAAAATGACCTCAAGTTAAAACGAGGGATAAAAAGTGATTTGAAAAAAATAACAGCCTAAAATCAATTGTTTTTCACAAATAATGAAGCTTTCCAAAAAATGGAGAGCTTCTTTTTTTGTTTTAAAACTCTATTTATAGTCTGGTTTTATCGTCTAATGTTCGGAAATTATGGGTTTTTACATTATATTTTCATGAAAGTTCGTGAAATTTACTCATAAATCTTTACAAATACTTTTTGTTGAGTATAATTCATCAAGTGGTCGTTTTTATTGTACGTGTTTAGCAAGTAAAAATGATTTAATATCAATTAAAAATTCAAATTTTAGTTAATTACTATACGATCAACTAAAACGGGAGGAAAATATTCATGAAAATCAACAAATTAGGATTATTCTTTATCGCGAGTGCGGTTTTATTATCTGCTTGTGGAGGAACGACCGATGACTCAAAAGGAACAACTTCAAATGAGACAACTGGTAGTGAACAAGTAAATAGCGATGTTAAAACAGTGGCTTTTATTACAGATACTAATGGAGTTGATGATCGTTCGTTTAACCAATCTGCTTGGGAAGGGATGGTTGAGTGGGGAAACGAGAATAAAGTAGAACAAGGCAATCAAGGTTACCAATATTTTCAATCAGCCAATGAATCCGATTATATTCCCAATATTGATCAAGCGTTAAATGCAGGTTTTGACACCATTTTCGGAATTGGTTATAAATTAGTTTCTTCAATGGAAGAACAAGCAAAGGCAAATCCAGATGTAAACTTTGTAATGGTCGATGAAGTCATTTCTGATTTAGATAATGTTGTTTCAGCAACTTTTAAATCAGAAGAAGCAGCTTACCTTGCTGGACTAGCAGCGGCTTATACAACTAAAACAGATAAAGTCGGTTTTATCGGTGGCGTACAAGTAGCAGTAATTGAAGTCTTTGATGCTGGTTTCCGTCAAGGAGTGGAAGATGCAGCGAAAGAATTAGGTAAAGAAATCGAAGTCGTTTCACAATATGCCGGAGCTTTTGACGCACCAGATAAAGGTCGCACAATTGCTCAAGCGATGTATGCCAAAGATATTGATGTAATCTACGCTGCAGCCGGAGCGACAGGCAATGGTTTATTCCAAGAAGCGAAATCATTAAATGAAGTTCAAGACGAAAAAGTTTGGGTGATCGGTGTTGACCGCGATCAAACGGAAGAAGGAAACTACACGAAAGATGGCAAGACGCTAAACTTTACATTAGCTTCAACATTGAAACAAGTGGGTGAAACCGTAAAAGACTTAGCGACAAAAGCTGATAACGGTGAATTTCCTGGTGGTGAACACCTTGTTTATGGTTTAGAAGAAGAAGGCGTTGGTTTAACGGATGGTCAATTAACAGATGATGTGAAAGCAAAAATTGAGACTGCACGTCAAGCAATTATTGATGGTACAATTACAGTTAAAGATACATTAAAATAATTCGATTTAAGGAGAAAACAAGATATGCGTAAAGTTTATTTAAATCATGACGGTGGCGTTGATGATTTAGTGACCCTCTTTTTAATGTTACAAATGAAAGAAGTAGAAGTGGTTGGTGTCGGTGTGATTCCAGCTGATTGTTATTTAGAGCCCGCTGTTTTAGCAAGCCAAAAAATTATTGATAAGTTTGGACATGGTCAAAAAATTAGTGTTTCAGCATCAAATTCACGTCCTCAAAATCCGTTTCCAAAAGACTGGCGCATGCACGCTTTCACAGTCGATGCATTACCTATTTTAAATGAAAGTGGCAAAATTGATACACCTGTTTCAGAACTGCCAGCACATCTTCACTTAGTGGAAACACTGAAAAATCAAACAGAGAAAATTGATTTAGTTTTCGTTGGACCGTTAACTGATTTAGCACGTGCGCTAGATGTTGATCCAAGTATCGAAGAAAAAATTCAAAAATTATACTGGATGGGTGGCACATTCTTAGAAAAAGGTAACGTAGAAGAACCTGAGCATGATGGAACGGCAGAATGGAATGCCTTTTGGGATCCAGAAGCTGTTGCTCGTGTTTGGCAATCGAAAATTGAAATTGATTTAGTGGCATTAGAAAGTACAAATAAAGTACCATTAACACCAAGCATTCGCCAAATGTGGGCAGAAAAAAGAAAAGACGAAGGCATTGATTTCTTAGGTCAAGCCTATGCAATTGTTCCGCCATTAGTCCATTTCCAAACGAATTCAACCTATTTCTTATGGGATGTATTAACTGCAGCAACTTTTGGAAAAGATTCTTTAGTGAAAAAAGACGTCGTTCTCTCAAAAGTTCATGCACACGGTGCTAGTCAAGGCCAAACATATGAAGACAAAGAAGGACGCCCAGTCAATCTTGTACATGACGTTGACCACGACGCATTCTTTGAATATATCACAAACCTAGCCAAACAAAACTAGAGGTTGTAGGAGAAGTGTTAAATGACGAGTAATAAGCAAAGAAGCTTTCAAAAGTGCTTTTTACTTTTGGACAGATTCTAGCTTATTACCGAGTCATTACTTCGACAACACCGTTTAACTAGAGGTTGTAGGAGAAGTGTTAAATGACGAGTAATAAGCAAAGAAGCTTTCAAAAGTGCTTTTTACTTTTGGACAGATTCTAGCTTATTACCGAGTCATTACTTCGACAACACCGTTTAATTAGAGGTTGTAAAAAGAGTGGTCAGCGTCAAGAGGTAAGAAGGCACCAGAAAAAAATCGTTCTTTGATTTTATTCGGGTGACAACTTAGCTCCGCTGACGCTACTCTTTTAACACCGTTCTTCCCAGATCTACCAATGTTACCAGTAATTTTACCGATTATTGCTGCGGTTATTGCAACGGCATTATTTGGACTCGTCAAGGTTTCTTAGTTGCAAAATTTGATATGCATCCCTTTATCGCGACCTTAGCGGTATCAGTTATCGTTTACGGTGCTAATTCACTTTACTTCGATATGGATCCAAATAAATCGCAACCAATTGGTGGGATTCGTAAAGATTTTATTTTCTTAGGCCAAAAGAAATTACTTGAGATTGGTGATTTCCCAGGAATTTCAATCTTAGTGCCAATTGCCATTTTATTTATCGTATTAGTCTGGTTTATTTTAAATAAAACAGTCTTTGGAAAAAATGTTTACGCTATCGGTGGAAACCGTGAAGCAGCGATTGTTTCAGGTGTCAATGTATTTAAAACAACCATGGGTATTTTCGTTTTAGCTTCTGTTTTATACGGAGTTGCAGGAATTTTAGAAGCAGCTCGTACACCTGGGGCGACGAATAACTATGGAAATGTTTACGAGCTCGATGCGATTGCGGCCTGTGTGGTCGGAGGCGTATCCTTAAGCGGTGGTGTTGGTAAAGTCAGTGGGATTGTCAGCGGTGTATTAATCTTCACCGTTATCCAATATGGTCTACAATTTATCGCCGTGAGCCCAATGTGGCAACAAGTCATTAAAGGGATCATTATCGCAGTCGCAGTAGCGATCGATTTAATGAAACACCGTAAAAACTAATTCTTTTTCTTAACTCCCCCTAAATTGTTGAGAGAATAAATAGCAAGAGCCACATGACTTAATGATCATGCGGCTCTTGCTTATTTATTTTTTAATTTAATCGATTTCGTCCGAAATAAATCAAACTACTCAATCCCATTAATAATAAACCTAAAGCAGGTAATAAGACAGAAGCGCTACTACCTAGTTGTGGTAGGGCGTTATCTTTCTTAGTTTCAGGTGTTGTATCTGTTTTTTCAGAAGGTTTCGCTTCTGGGTCACTTGGTTTATTTGGTTTTGATGTATTGCTATTGTTGCTGTTATTATTGGATTCTTTATCCTCTTCAGGTTCTTTTTCGTTATGATTTTCATCATCGGGATTTATTACTGGTTTTTGCACTAAAGCATCGATTGCAGTGTTTAACTCAGCAATCGCTTGTTTTACATCGGAATCAGAGGCTAATTCGTTTCCAGCAATTGCATTGGCTACACGAAGTTTTTCCGTTAACGTCTTCCAAGACTCAACTGTGTAATTTTCTCCTTGTAAATCCTTTGCTTTTGTAATCAGTTCGTTAAGAGCTTCTTTTGAAACAGTTGGCTCTTCTTCAACTAATGCGTAATAAGAGAACTGATCGGTTTCGAAGACGTAATAGGCCCCGTCAACCCAACCATTTAGAGCTGTACGTTTACCAGTTAACGAATCAAAACGGTACATTCTAATTTTGCTAGGATCAAATCCAGTAGGAATCGGTACTTTCACTTGAACGGTCCCATTTGGTTGAACATTTTGTCCAGCTTCTGTGTTGTGTAATTTAATATCGAAAAGCATGAATTTCCCATCAGTTAATTCATCAAGTTTTTCGTGAACGTTATTGTTTTCTTTAATTGGTTCAACTTTTAGCTCGGCACCTTTTGGTAGAACACCTTTGGGAGCAGAAACACTGACGCCAGTACCGGACGAATCAGGCAGTTCTTCACGATCGACTGGTTTTTCAGGTGCTTTCTCAACCGTAACTTCAACAGATTTTTTCAGTCCATTAACCGTTTCAGCTGTAATCGTTGTTTTACCTGCTTTTAGACCAGTAATCACACCATTTGTAACGGTGGCAATTTTCTCTTCTTTACTTGTCCAAGCGATGGATTTATTTGTGGCATTTTCAGGTGTGATTGTCGCTTTGATTGTTGCGGTTTCACCAGCAGAAATCGTCACTTTCTTGTCTGATAGAGTAATCTTTTTCGGAAGAACTTCTTCAACTTTCCAATCAGTAATCGTTAAGTTGAAGATATATAGATAGTCTTTTGTCGTATATTGGTATTCGCTAATTTTTTCCAATGGAGGTAAGAAACCAGATGCAAATAAGACAGGTTCCCCTGTTTCTTTATCTAAGTGAACTTTAGCCCAAATCGATTCGTATTCTGAGTATTTAAGTTCTAGAACTTTTCCAGGAATACCATCTTCTGATACATGGGAGAGCTCTTGTGCGGTTACTTGAATATCAAAAGTATGGTATTCATGTATCGTAGGCTCAGGTGCGTTGACATCGGGTGTGATAATAACAGGGTATTTCTTATATTCTCCATCAGAAGTCACCGTATACAAGAATTTTTCTTCTGTCGGTAACGGTTCTTCACCTGGGGTAAAATGATAATAATCAAAATTAATGTTGGTATTATTTTCTAATCCTTTTTTAGTAAGGAGTGCCTCTACTGTGAAGCTAGAATAGGCAGAACCATCGTAACTCTCACCTAAGAAATATTCTCCTGCTAGAACAGCTTGACCGTCAGGAGTCTCCGCATAAACGCGATTGAATCCTAATTTTTTAGGGATAAAGAGTTCAATTGGTTCTTGTAATTGATATTCAATCTTCTCTAAATTAAATTGAACGTGATAGATGGCAACGATTTTTCCGCCGTAATCTTTACGTTTATAAAGTGTTTTGGTAAGTGTACCAGTGTCTTCGTGAACAGAATATTCCCAATCATCGAGTAATTCATAATAGTGAATGCCATCGTAATCATATTCATAATTTAAATAATAAGAATCGTAACCATCATGGTAAGCAGAGAAAATTAAATTGTCATCTGATTCTGGTGAAATCTCAATTGGATTATCCGAGTCATTTTTACGAGAAACATCAATATTGAGAGTAGATTCTTCTAAAGTTGGTGCATTGTTGATATTGAAAATAATCTTGTTTCCATAATTTGTAGAAGATTCTACAGTTCCAAGAATTTCTTCGCGCAAAAGATTAACATAAGATTTATCTTCAGAAACCTCAACGTACTCGCCTTTATAATTGTAATCATTGTTATCATTAAAGTCAGTAGTGTTTAGATAGGCAATACGGAAGGTTTCTGAATGATTGGATGGACCACCATAGTTTAGAGAAACTTCATAAGGTTTATCCTCTTTTGAATTCATAATTAATTGATTATGATCGAGATTAAATGTGAAGATTTTTTCTTTTGATTCATCGATTTCAGTTGTGTTATCAATCGAAATATTTAATTTCAATTTTGTTTTTGTCTCAACGGGTTCAACCCAGTTCGACTCATCATCGTAGAATCCATCGGTCCAAGTGCTTTGTTCAAAGTAACTGGTATATTGTGCATCTGTTTTTATATTGTCGTAATATAAAGATTCTAGATAGTACTCGTTTTTTTGATTTAATTCAATAATGTAGTCCCAACCATTAAAATAGGCAGTGATGGATAAACCAGAGAAAATATCGGGATATTCTTGATAAAACTCATTTTCAAAGCGAAATTGATTATTCTGAGAAAGTTTAATATCTACCTTATGTTCGATGATGGTATCTTCAGAAATAACTCGTTCAACAGGGATTGCATAACTTTTTACTTGTTGTGATTCTTCTGAATAAATTGAGATATGGTATGTTCTTTTTTCATAAGCTTTAGAAATAGAATAAGGTTCATAGTTTAAGATTTCCCAATCGTCCTTATTTGTTTGCAGTTTCCAATTAAATTGTTCGTAGTCAGGAGTAATTGTTACAAGTCCGTCTTTAGTGGAGAAAGGCTTCCCAGAGTTTGTCTCTGACATCTCAAACGTATCTTCCAATGTGGGTTCATGATTCTCAAGTTCAAGTCTTATAAGATACTCGTTAACTAGTCCTTTTTTATCTTTCAGATAAAAAGCTTGAACAGAAGAAGATTTGAAATCATAAACTTCAATAAAACCGGGAGAATAGTCACTAAACGAGTAAAGTTTACCATAAGAATCATCCGTTAGAGAAACTGCTCCATGTGCATAGCCAGATAAGAAATTCTCTTTTTTATCAAAACCAGACCAAGAATTGGTGTAATAGTTCAAATCAAGTTTAATACTAATTTTTCCGTCTTTAGTTTTTAAAACATAGTTCTCATTTTGGTTGTTTTTTACGATATCAGCAGCATTTACAGTAAAGGTCTCTTTAATCGTTTGATTAATCTCCAAATCATCTAATCCAATCCCGCCTGTCCATTCATTGTCAGATGAGTCTTCGGGTGTCGAAGTTTCTTCTGTTGATTCTGTCACAGGTGGAACGTCGGTTGGAGACGTGTCTTCAGGGTTATTTGATGAGTCAGTGGTGCCATCATCTGTTTGGTCCATTGTACTCGGTTCAGTATTCGAGTTCTCTGGAATGCCTTCATCGGTACTAGAAGGCGCAGTTGAACCTTGAGGAAATCCGTCAGTTGTATTCTCAGGGGTCCAAGAGTCTGTACTCGATTCAGTCACTGAGGTTTCGGGAGTACCCTCATTAGTGGAAGCCATCGGTTCATCTGGAATCTCATTTTCCAGTATCGGTTCATTTACTGGGGGTACAATTTCAGGCATTGTTTCTGTAATGACTTCAGAAGATTTTTTTGTTGAAAGGTCTTCAGCAAAAACTTCGACACTAGCTAAAAAAATAGGTGCAAGTAAAGTCACAATCGATAAACTTGTAAAAAATCGTTTCATACTGGTTTTCATTTCTCTCTCCTTTAATGATTGTTATTTAATATTTTGTATAGATAATTATTATAGAGGTGTTTATTTAATTAAAAATAAACAATTCTTTTAACTCCTTTCTGTTAGTCTAAATAATTATCAGTACAAACTAATACAATTATACAATCGGATAAAAAATGAAAAATTAAAGGAGTTATTAATTAGAAGACGAAAATTAAATAACTGATTATATTTTATTTTTTATTGTTTCGGCACATTGCACAAAAATGCTGGAAAGCAATATTCGGGAATTTTATAGGTGGAAGGTGGGAAGAATTAATGGAAGCCTTTACTTATAATAGGGTTATCAAATAAAAAGGCTTTCAGGAGGAAAACAAATGACATTAAAAGTTGGAATTATCGGATGTGGCGGAATCGCGAGAGGAAAACATTTACCTTCGCTTGCAAAAATTGAAGAAGTAGAAATCGTTGCTTTTTGTGACATTATCATTGAAAGAGCGGAAGAAGTTCAAGAAACATACGGAACAGAAGATAGTAAAGTGTTTGCTGATTACAAAGAAATGTTAGCTGAAATGGACTTAGATGTTGTTCACGTATGTACTCCAAATATTTCTCATGCTGAAATTTCAATTGCGTCATTAGAAGCTGGTAATCACGTTATGTGTGAAAAACCAATGGCTAAAACATCAGAAGAAGCACGTGCAATGATTGAAGCATCAAAACGCACAGGTAAAAAATTAACGATTGGTTATCAAGGACGTTTCGCAACAGAATCCATTTACTTACATGAAGTTTGTGACGAAGGTGAATTAGGTGAAATTTATTCAGCAAAAGCACATGCTGTTCGTCGTCGTGCGGTACCAACTTGGGGCGTATTCTTAGACGAAGAAGCACAAGGTGGCGGACCACTAATCGATATCGGTACTCACGCATTAGATTTAACTTTATGGATGATGGACAACTACAAACCAAAATATGTTGTTGGAAAAACATACCATGAACTATCACAAACTAAAAATGCCGCAAATGCTTGGGGACCATGGGATCCAGAGAAATTCACGGTTGAAGATTCTGCATTTGGTTTCGTAGTGATGGAAAATGGCGCAACAGTTTACTTAGAAGCAAGCTGGGCGTTAAACTCACTTGATGTGAAAGAATCAAAAACAACGTTATTCGGAACTAAAGGTGGAGCTGATATGAATGATGGCTTAACGATTAACGGTGAATCTCATGGCTTATTATATGAGAAGAAAATTGAATTAGAAACAGGCGGTGTAGCTTTCTACGATGGTGCGGGTACCGATCCAGCAACTTTAGAAGCACGCTCATGGATTGACGCAATCTTAAATGATACAGAGCCAGTTGTAAAACCAGAGCAAGCGCTTGTTGTTACTGAGATTTTAGAAGCAATTTACGAATCTTCTAAAACAAATGCCCCTGTCTTTTTTTAGGAGGCAAAATATGAATCCAAAAATTGCCTTACAATTATGGAGCGTTAAAGAAGATTGTCAAAAAGATTTCAAAAATGCGTTAAAAGAAGTCAAGGAAGCAGGGTATGCCGGTGTTGAATTCGCCGGCTACTATGACATGCCAGCTGAAGAATTAAAAGCCTATTTAGATGAAATCGGCTTAGAAGTCGCAGGTTCACATGTGCCTTATGAGAAATTAGCGAACGATTACGAAGTGACCATTGCTTACGAAAAAGTGATTGGCAATACTCGTGTCGCAGTTCCTTATATGACATTTCCAGGTGACTTTTCTGCTTGGAAACAATTCATTTCTGAATTAAAAGTCTTAAGTGAAAAGCTACAAGCGGAAGGAATGACCCTTTATTACCATAACCATTCGCATGAATTTAAAGAAGTCGAGGGTGTTGACCTACTAGATTACATGGTCAAAGAAGTTCCGGCTTTAAAATTGGAAGTTGATTTATATTGGCTACATGATGCGGAATTACCAGTGAATGAGTGGGTGGATCAACATCAAGCTAACATTGGATTATTCCACGTTAAAGAAATGCAAGAAAACCCAAGAGAAAGTACAGAAATCGGCAAAGGAATTTTACCAATTGTTGATTACGTGAAAAAAGCGCAAGCCTTTGATTTACCATGGTTGATTGTGGAACAAGAAGCGTTCCAAGCATTGACACCGATGGAAGCAGTCAAAGAAGATTACCTCGCTTTAGCTCAAATTATTGAAGGAGTGTCATAAATGATTCAAGTAACCGTGTGGAATGAATTTCGTCATGAAAAAACAAACGAAACCGTTCAAGAAGTATATCCAGATGGGATTCATGGACAATTAGCAAAATTTATCGGAGAAGAGTTCAAGGTAAAAACCGCAACATTAGACGAAGAAGAGCACGGATTAACCGAAGAAGTATTAGCTGAAACCGACGTTCTGATTTGGTGGGGCCACATGGCACACGATGAAGTTCAAGATGAAATCGTTAATCGTGTTCACCAGCGTGTCTTAGAAGGTATGGGATTAATCGTCTTACACTCAGGCCATTTCTCAAAAATTTTCAAAAAATTAATGGGCACAAGTTGTGACTTAAAATGGCGTGAAGACGGTAAACATTGCCGAATTTGGAATGTCAACCCAAGCCATCCAATCGTTGAAGGTGTCGGTGAATTTATCGAATTAGAACAAGAAGAAATGTATGGCGAACACTTTGATATCCCAGCTCCAGATGAGTTAGTGATGATTAGTTGGTTCCCAGGAGGAGAAGTCTTCCGTAGTGGTTGTACGTACCGTCGTGGAAACGGAAAGGTTTTCTATTTCCAACCCGGACATGAAACGTACCCAAGTTATTACAATGAGCAAGTTCAACGTGTGATTAAAAATGGTATTCGTTGGTGTGCACCAACTGAGAATACTTATCCAAGTTACGGACATGCCCAACCAAGAGAGGAGATTTAATTAGTATGAAATTAGGCGTATTTACCCCATTATTTAACCAATTAAGTTTTGAAGAAATGATTGATGCCGTTTCAAAAAAAGGGATTCAAACGGTTGAATTAGGAACAGGTGGAAACCCAGGTAATGCACATATTGATGTTGAAAAATTATTAGTTAGCAGCGATGCTCGTAAAGAATATTTAGCGAAATTAGCTGATAAAGGTTTAGAAATTTCAGCATTTAGTTGCCACAATAACCCCATTTCACCAGTTGCTAAAGAAGCACAAGAATCAGACGAAACGATTCGTAAAACAATTAAGTTAGCAAGCTTAATGAACGTACCGGTTGTTAATGGCTTCTCAGGTGTTTCTGGCGGAAATGCTACAGACACGCAAGTTAACTGGCCAGTATTGCCATGGCCAACAGAATATGCAGATAACTACGATTACCAATGGGAGAAAAAATTAATTCCTTATTGGAAAGGAATTAATACAGAAGCAGAAGCTGCAGGTGTGAAAATTGGTATTGAATTACATGGTGGCTTCTTAGCACACACACCATACACTATGTTGAAATTACGCGATGCTGCAGGTAAAGCAATTGGCTGTAACTTAGATCCAAGTCACTTGTGGTGGCAAGGAATTGATCCAGTTGCGGCAGTTAAAATTCTTGGAAAAGAAAATGCGATCCATCATTTCCATGCCAAAGACACGTATTTAGATCAAGACAACATTAACATGTATGGCTTAACGGATATGCAACCATATGGTGATGTTCAAACACGTGCTTGGACATTCCGTTCAGTTGGATGTGGACATGACTTAAAAGAATGGTCAGATATCATTTCAGCATTACGTTTATATGGTTACGATTACGTTTTAAGTATTGAACATGAAGATCCATTGATGTCTGTTGACGAGGGATTAACTCGCGCAGTAACAAACTTGAAGAGTATTATGATTAAAGACCAACCAACGGACATGTGGTGGGCTTAATAAAATAAAGTGAGGAATAAACGATGCAAAAAGTAAATTTCGCAATTGTCGGATACGGTGGCATGGGTTCATACCATGCACGTACTTTAATTCCAACACAAGCAGAACGTTTAAACATTACAGGTGTTTATGATATTGATGGCGCTCGTTTAGAAGCAGCCAAATCAGAAGGTTTTGAAACATATGATAATTTTGAAGCCATTCTAAATGATGAAGTAGTTGAAGGGATTTTAATTGCAACACCAAATGATAGTCATAAAGAGTTAGCAATTACAGCCATGCGTGCTGGTAAACATGTTTTATGTGAAAAACCAGTTGCGATGAACGTTGAAGAACTCGATGAAATTTTAGCTGTTGCAAAAGAAACAGGAAAAACATTCATGGTTCACCAAAACCGTCGTTGGGATCCAGATTTCCTAATGGTCCGCAACATGTACCAACAAAAACCAATCGGTGAAGTGTTCCAAATTGAATCACGCGTTCAAGGTGCCAATGGTATTCCAGGAGACTGGCGTCACCTTAAAGAACACGGTGGCGGAATGCTTTTAGACTGGGGTGTTCATTTACTTGACCAATTATTGTGGTTAGTTGAAAGCCCAATTAAATCAATGAATGTTGATTTCAGCTATATTTTAGGTGATCCAGTTGACGATGGATTCTTCACTTACATCACTTTTGAAAATGGCGTTCGCGCGATTGTCGAAGTTGGAACAAGTAACTATACGAAATTACCTCGTTGGTACGTTAAAGGAATAGAAGGAACAGCGAAAATTGAAGATTGGGATTTATCAGGTGAAATGATTCGTGCAACCAATGCAGAAGGCGTGAGTGCACCGACACCAATCCAAGCCGGCGTTGGTTTAACCAAAACAATGGCACCACCATCTGAAGAAGCAATGGAAAATATTCCATTACCATCTTCAGAAGCAGACTTCATTCCATTCTACCAAAACGTTTACGAAGTTATCCGTGAAGGCGCAGAACCAATCGTTAAAAACGAAGAAGTCCGCACAGTCCTAGCCCTAATCGATGAAATGTTTAAACAAGAGGCATAAAAAAATTGTTCAGTGATGAGAAATAAGCACGCATCTGGAAATAAAATGGCACTTTCATTTTTTCCAGATTGGCTTATTTCCGAGTCACTGATTTTTTTATACCGTTTATCAAGAGGCTATTTAATAAGCGTTTTGGGATGAGTAATAAGCAAGAAATCTTTTCAAAAGTGTTTTTTACTTTTGGAAGATTTTAGCTTATTACCGAATCCCAGCTTATTCAATACCGTTTAACAAGAGGTTATTTAATAAGCGTTTTGGGATGAGTAATAAGCAAGAAATCTTTTCAAAAGTGTTTTTTACTTTTGGAAGATTTTAGCTTATTACCGAATCCCAGCTTATTCAATACCGTTTATCAAGAGGTTATTTCTTAGAGCGTTATGACATGAGAAATAAAAAAATAGCGTCCGAAAAAATGGTACTTTCATTTTATCGGGCGTCATTTTTTTTCTATCAAAAAACTTTGTGAAAAACATCTTTAACAAAAGAGCTTGGTTAGCGATTCAAAAGTGTTTTTTTATCGCTTATTTTTAGGACGAAAAAAGGAAGCACTCAGTTATTCGAATCAAACGATGCGAAGTGAAAAGAGCCTTGTCTATGTATCTGACTGATGAGGGATCCCAAATTTGGCCGATGAGTTCGGTTTTTCCTATAATATTTTGATGAATCATTGGTGGATTATCCGTGATTGAACAAAAATGCATTTGTCGAAAAATCAGCCCCAAAATACGTGCGATAAGAAAATTGTGATTATATTAAAAAAATTCAGAATTTTTTTGTTATTTGCTTTTTACAATCAATAACCGAATATTCACAATGAAAACCCTTCAACGAATAAAATAACACGAACGTTATTCCTTTTTAAGACAAAAATGATTGTTTTTAGTTTGTAAAAAGCTGAAACTTTGCTATAATTAGCGATACAACTTATAAAAGGAGAGAATGCAACATGACAGTTTACAACTTTTCAGCAGGTCCCGCAATTTTACCGAAACCAGTATTGGAAAAAGCTCAAAAAGAATTTTTGGATTATAACGGGAGCCAGTTGTCCGTAATGGAAATGAGTCATCGTTCCTCCTTGTACGAAAGCATTATTAATGAAGCAGAAGCTCGATTAAGAAAACTAATGGGGATTCCTGAAAATTACCACGTTTTATTTTTACAAGGGGGCGCGAGTCTACAATTTTCGATGTTACCGTTGAATTTAGCCGTGGGTAAAAAAGCATTATACGTGAATACGGGTACTTGGGCGAAAAAAGCGATTGAAGCGGCACAAAGTGTACCTGGTGTGGAAGTCGAAGTAATTGCTTCAAGTGCAGATAAAAACTACACATATGTACCAAAAATAACAAAAGAGATGGTCGATCAAGACGCGGCTTATTTACATATTACAACCAATGAAACCATTGGGGGCATTGCCTTTCAAGAGATTCCAGATGTGGGAGCGGTTCCGATTATTGCCGATATGTCCTCAAATATTCTATCAAATGACTATAAAGTAACCGATTTTGGTATGATTTATGCAGGTGCACAAAAAAATATTGGCCCTTCAGGTGTGACGGTCGTGATTATTCGTGACGATTTATTAAATGACGAGCCGGTTTTTGCGCCAATGCTTGATTACCGTGTCCAAACCGATAATAAATCAATGTATAACACTCCTGCAACGTATGGCATTTATATTGCCAAATTAGTTTTTGAATGGTTAGAAGATTTAGGTGGCGTTCCAGCAATTTTAAAGGCCAATCAAGAAAAAGCCCAATTAATTTACGATGCGATTGATTCATCAGCCATTTTTTCAAGTCCAATTGCTAAAGAAGATCGCTCAATTAATAATATTCCTTTTGTCACAGGTAATGAAGAATGGGATAAAGAGTTCAATAAATTGGCAGTTGAAGCCAATATGCAAAACTTAAAAGGTCACCGTAGTGTTGGTGGTATGCGTGCGAGCTTATACAATGCTTTTCCTAAAGAGGGCGTCTTAGCATTAGTTAATTTAATGAAAAAATTTGAAGAAGAAAAGGCGGTAAAGTAAATGTTCCAAATTAAAACATTTAATGCGATTGCGACTGAGGGTTTGAATCGTTTCGAAAGCGAAAATTATGGCATCAATGAAGAAAATCAAGAGCCTCATGGTATTTTATTACGTAGTCAAAAGCTGCATGACTATGCCTTTCCAGAGAGTGTTTTAGGAGTTGCTCGTGCAGGAGCCGGTACTAATAATATCCCAGTTGAAGATTTAACAAAAAAAGGCGTTGTTGTGTTTAATACGCCTGGTGCCAATGCCAATGCTGTGAAAGAATTGGTTGTTGCAAGTTTATTATTAAGTGTGCGTCCAATTTTACAAGGGGCAAACTGGGTTCAACAATTAGAAGGCGATAATTTAGAAGAAATTGCGGAAGCAAATAAAAAACAATTTGCCGGTACGGAACTGGAAGGCAAACGTCTTGGCGTAATTGGCTTAGGTTCAATTGGTGCGATGATTGCAAATGATGCTTACCGTTTAGGCATGGAAGTGATGGGATATGATCCATATGTTTCTGTGGATACTGCTTGGACTATTTCTCGTCGAGTGAAGCGTGCGCAACAAATTGAAGAAGTTTTCCGTACGTGTGATTTCATCACAGTTCACGTGCCATTGAATGATGCAACAAATAACATGATTAGCGAAAAAGAAATTGCGATGATGAAAACAACTGCCAAATTATTTAACTTTTCTCGTGGAGAAATTGTAGATACTCAAGCGGTTTTAAAAGCGATTGAAGCCGATGAGTTAGCTGGATTTACCACTGATTTTGCGGATGCGAAGTTATTAAATAACCCTAAAATTTTAGTTTTACCACATTTAGGAGCTTCAACTGAGGAAGCGGAAGTAAACTGTGCTAAAATGGCAGCACGTACATTGAAACGCTTTTTAGAAACAGGCGCGATTAAACGTTCCGTCAACTTCCCAACTGTTGAAATGGAATTTCATTCACCGTATCGTTTAACAATTGTTCATTACAACAAGCCAAATGTTCTAGGGCGTATTTCAACTGAAATTGCCTCACTGGGAATTAACATTGATAATATGGTTAATCGCGGGCGTGGCGATTATGCCTATACGCTCGTTGATGTTAGTGAAACAGATGACTTGAAAATGCAACGAGTGAAACGCCACTTGGAACAAAAAGAGAACTTAATTCGTGTACGAACAATTAAAAATTCGGAGGTTTTTAACGAATGGTCTTAGTCAAAGCGTTTAAGGGGATCCGCCCTAAATCAGAGTTAGCAGCTAAAATCGCTGAATTGCCATATGATGTGGTGAATTCTCAAGAAGCAAAAGAATTGGCTCAAAATAATCCGTATAGTTATTTCCATATTGATAAGGCCGAAATTGATATGCCAGAAACAATGTCACAATATGATGAAGCCGTCTACCAAAAAGCGGGCGACAACTTAGCTGATTTTTTAGATAAAGGTTGGTTAGTCAAAGACAATCATCCAAACTTTTATTTATATCAACTAACGATGAATGGTCGTAGTCAAACAGGAATCGTAGCTTGTACATCAATTGATGATTACATGGCAGGTAAAATCAAAAAACACGAATTTACCCGTTATGAAAAGGAAATTGATCGAATTAATCACATGAAAGCTTGTGATGCCAACACAAGTCCCATCTTTTTAACATACAAAAATCAAGCTGAAATCCAAGAAATTGTTGAAAACTGGAAACGGACGCATGGAACTTTGTATGATTTTACGAGTTATCATGATGTTTCACATCAAGTTTGGTTAATTGATGATGAAAAAACAACAGAGCATCTAAGTAATCTATTTGAAGGTGTCGATGCTTTATATATCGCTGATGGTCACCACCGTAGCGAGTCAGCGGTTAAAGTTGGCGTTGAAAAGCGTGAAAATCAAACGAATAGTCCAGAAAGTGACTATTTCTTATCGATTTTATTCCCAGCGGATGAATTAGCTATTTTAGAGTATAACCGTGTTTTAAATGTTCCAGTACCAGAAAACTTTTTAGACATTTTAGCGCAACAATTTGAAATCGAAAAAACAACAAAAAACACATCAGAAAATCCACGTGAAATCCAAATGTATTTGGATAATCAATGGTATACGTTGACGATTCCAGATGATAAAATTTCATCTGATATCGTTGAAAGTTTAGATGTTTCTTATTTACAAAAACATGTTTTTGAAGCGATTTTTAATATCATGGATATCCGTAGTGATAAACGTATTGACTTCGTAGGTGGTATTCGTGGTTCAAAAGAGCTTGAAAAAATGATTGCAACAGATGATTGGAACTTAGCATTTGCGATGTATCCAACACAAATGAGCGACTTATTAGCTGTCGCTGATGCGGGGCAAATTATGCCACCAAAATCGACTTGGTTTGAGCCAAAACTATTAAGTGGCCTATTCTTACATGATTTAGAAACAAAATAAAAGCAATAAGACCATCAAATCACCCAATTATCGGGGGAGTTGATGGTCTTATTTTTCGATAAAGACGTTTTTCAAGTAATGTTGTTGGCGATAATTTTTGGGAGAAAGACCCATCGTGCGTTTGAAAATTCGTGAAAAATAATAAGGATCACTATAACTGACTTTACGGGCGATTTCGTAAATTTTTAAATCGGTTAGTTCTAAATACTTAGCTACTTGTTCCATCTTCAGTTGGATGAAAAATTGAATCGGTGATTTCTCAGTATATTGTTGGAAGATATGATTCAAGTAACTGGGTGAAATTTTTAAATAATCGGCGAAAGATTCGAGTGAAATTTCCTCGTCCAGATGCTCATTCATATAGTGAATACAACGCGTTAAATACTGATTTTTTTTATCATAAGAGGCACCGTCTTCAAGTAAATAAGCTTCAGTTAAAATCAGTAAAAGCAACTGAGAAAGACAAATCATATTGCCAATCGAGTAATTCTTTTCGGCAATTTGGAATAAATCAATCAGATGACTTTGCAATAAATAATTTTTTTCAGGTGAAGAAAAGTCCATTAATTTTAATTCGTCAATTGGAAAATGAATCGCTTGTGTCGTATTAAAATGAATCCAAATAATGGACCATGGATTTTCTTCTTTTGCATAATAGCGGTGAAAGGTTTGTTTAGGAATACAAATAAAATTTCCGCGTGCGAGATGTGTAATTTGCTGATTGGGAAATTCAATCGTACCTTCGCCATCTAAACAGTAAATTAGAATCGTTTCATTACTACCTTCAAAGCGTTCACAAAAATGATATTTGGCAGAGGGATAAAATCCCAACTCAGTAATATACGTATGTTGGACAAGCGGGTGGTTTAAGTACAAAGGTAAATTCGTCGATGGTAAGGCAATGTAACGCTGATCTTTGAAACCTTCTTGTTTTTTGATGTTTGGCAGGTGTATCCCTCCTTGCATTGATTATAAAAGTTTAGTGTAAAAAAAGTCCATCTTTTTAAAATTAAAACATAAAAATTCTTTTTTGGATAGATTCCACGAGATGCAATCGTATATAGTATTAGAAGGGGGTGCTGTGATGGAAGATCAAGTAAATGAAATTATTGAACGCTTAAAAGCAAAAGACTTCATTGGCTTGGAATTACTAATTGAACATTTTAGTTTTAATATTATTTCGGCGATTCATCAAATTCTCAATCGCCCAGAAGATAAAGCGCTGGTTGATGATGTCGCCAATGAAACCTTTTATAAAATATGGAAAAATGCTCAGTATTATTCGGCGGAGAAAAGTAGCTTTCATACGTGGATTAGTGTTATTGCTAAACGAACGGCTTTAGACTACAAGAAAAAAGATATTAAACACCAGCACCTAATACCATTAGAAGAAAAACAGGCAGAATTAGCTGCTGAAGAAAACACAGCATTTGAGCAAGAAAACTTTATGACATTAATTGATGAACTCAAAGAAGAAGATCAAATAATTTTCCTTAGTTACTATTATTATAATGAAGAGCCAAAACAAATTGCTGAAAATTTAAATTTAACGACAGAAATCATTTATAATCGCTTGTCGCGTGGGAAAAAGAAACTTAGGGAACATCTATTGAAAGGAGGAAAAACGCATGACGATTCGGAATATTTTTAAACAAAGCATATCCGATTTAAACAAACCAAATGAAAAACAAATGCCAAAAGAAGATTTGACGTCCAACGAGAAGAAGCAGTTATTTTTACGAACAAAAATGTACGTAATTCTTCAAGAAATAATGGAAGAACTCAGTCAAAATTTTGAGGAAAATGAAGCGATTGCCGGTTACTTGGCGTTTAGTAATGAAGAAAATTCCACATCTGGTACGATGGGCTGGGCAGGAATGATGCAAGTCACAACCCCTAGAGGGCGGGATTATTTGAATACATTTCATGAGTTAAGAGGGCATCGTTTACTCGTTTTTACGAACAAAAAAATGTACTTCATGGTCGTGCTTGAGTTTATTGAAAAAAATTTATTTTATACTTACGATTATAATACGATAAAAAAAATTAAATTTAAAAAGAGTCAAACAAGCTATCGTGAATGGCGCTCGATCGGACGTTTTGAAAAAGAAGAGAGCATTCACTACACGTTAGATTTTCAAGCCGGAAATCGGATATTCACCGAGATTTTAACGGAAAAAGACGGCGAGGCATTCCTTGAACTACATGAAAAAATTCCAGCCTTGAATGCAATTGAATTAACGAACAAGGCAACAAGGAATTCATTTTTATCATATGTATTTAGTAATATAAATTTTAGTGTTAAGACTGTAACGATTTTATCGTGGCTATTTTTTGGGGCGTTATTCTTATACTTTGTTTATGTGGCGATGATGATTTATTTCTACCCATAAACAATGAAAATAACTGATTTAAGCAATTTATATAGAATATCAGATAGGAGCTTCAACACCTTGGATTTATTTTTCGGATGTTGTTTTAAGTGAAAATGGGCTCAAAATAATGAACGTTAATCAAAAAGATGAGACTTTTTGATTAACGTTATTTTTAAATAATACAATCGCTTAATCTTCCTGAAATTATTCGATTAAGTGATTGTTATTTGATTATTTGTGGAACCGGTTGCGTTGAAGAGGGAATACAGTAAATAAGGAATTTAAATGTATTTTAAAAAATATCCTTTATAGATATAAAATATAAAACTTAAAAATTTATATTGAAATCGCTTGCTTTTTACCGCAATCGGTTGTATAATAGACTTATCAAAGAAAAGGGGGCTTTAAAATGATAAATAAACGAATGAAAAAATGGGGAACAGGATTTTTAACAGCAGGCTTACTTTTAACATTGGCAGCTTGTGGCAATGCAGCCGAGCAAGGTGACGGAGGTAAAACGCCAGACAGTGGTTCAGAAGCAGGGGCAGTTGAAATTGATATTTTCCAATTTAAAGTCGAGTTTAAAGATCAATTTGAAGCGTTAGCAAAAAAATATGAAGAAGCCAATGAAGGTGTTAAAATCAACATTGAAACCGTTGGTGGTGGTTCTGACTACGGTGCAGCTTTAAAATCTAAATTCTTATCAGGTAATGAACCAGATATTTATAATATTGGTGGACCAGAAGATGTTAATATGTGGCAAGAAAACTTAATTGATTTAAGTGATACAAAAGCTGCTGGTGAAGCATTAGAAGGTACATTAACTGGCGCAACGAAAGATGGAAAAGTTTTAGGATTACCATATAACATCGAAGGATATGGTGTCATCTATAATAAAGAAATTTTTGAAAAAGCAGGCATTGATGCAACAGCAATTAAAACATTAACAGATTTAGAAAATGCAGCAAAAACTTTAGATAGTAAGAAGGAAGAATTAGGTTTAGAGGCACCATTTGCTTTAGCAGCTAAAGAATTATGGATTACAGGACTTCATTCAGGTAATGCGTTCTTAAATGCTGAGTTTGATAATGACGTGATGAAAGCATTTGAATCAAAAACAGTTGAATTCAAATACAGCGATCAATTCAAGAAATATATTGATATTAGTAACGAATACTCTGTGCAACCAACGAATAGTTTAGACTACTCACAACAAATTGAACAATTATTCTCAAATGGAAAAGTTGCGATGACACAACAAGGAAACTGGGTATATCCAACAATTGCAGATATTAATCCAGAGTTAGCTGAAAACATCGGTATTTTACCAATTCCAATTGATGGCGTAACGGAAGGAACAATCCCAGTTGGCGTGCCAATGTATTGGGGCGTAAATCCAAATGGTTCTGAAGAAGAAATCCAAGCTTCAAAAGATTTCTTAGATTACTTATACACTTCAGAAGAAGGTAAACAAATTGTTTTAGAAGAATTCAAATTCGTTCCTGCATACAAAGGCTACGATACAGATAAAATTTCTGATCCATTATCTAAAGATGTATACACATACTATACAGAAGGCAAAACAACTGGTTGGGTATTCATGGGCTATCCTGCAGGTTGGGGAGAGCAAACTTTAGGTGCTGAAATCCAAAAATATGTAGCAAAAGATGCAACATGGGAAGAAGCAATGCAATCAGCTAAAGACAAATGGGCTGAAGAAAGAAAATAATACATGCGGAAGTAAGAGAGAGCTTTTCGCTTTCTCTTCTTCTTTTAAAAGATAAGCAGGGGGGATTTTGATGACACATCAAAAGAAAACGTGGTTCTATATGTTTTCCGCGCCAGTAGTAATTGCGCTCATTTTAGTCGTGATACTTCCATTTTTCTATGGAATTTATTATTCATTCACAGAATGGAATGGCGTTTCAAAAGAGATATTTGTCGGTATGAGCAATTATATTAAATTGATGCAAGACCAAGAATTCTGGTCAGCAATGTGGTTTACAGTCAAGTTTTCAGCAGTGACAATTGTTTTAATTAACGTCATTGGATTAGGTTTGGCACTGTTAGTTACCAATAAGTTTAAAGGGGCAAACTTATTACGTACAATCTTTTTCATGCCGAACTTAATTGGTGGGCTTATCCTAGGTTTCATTTGGCAATTTATTTTTATCAATGCTTTTTCTGCTTTAAGTGAAATTTTTAATTCACCTGGATTAAAAACATGGCTTTCGACAACTGAAACTGGTTTTTGGGCAATGGTTATCGTTATGTGTTGGCAAATGTCAGGTTATGTCATGGTTATTTACATCTCTTATTTACAAGGGGTCGATGAATCATTATTGGAAGCTTCTGATTTAGACGGTGCTACTGATTTCCAAAAATTTTGGTTTGTTAAATTCCCGTTAATCATGCCAGGATTTACCGTTAGTTTGTTTATGACGTTGTCTAACGCTTTTAAACTGTACGATCAAAACTTGTCTTTAACAAATGGTGGACCTTATAAGTCAACGCAAATGATTTCGATGAATATCTACAATACGGCTTTTGTGGAAAATAAAATGGGCTATGCACAAGGAAAAGCAGTCATTTTCTTCTTATGTGTGGCAATCATTTCCCTAACACAAGTTTATGTCACAAAACGAAAAGAGGTTGAAGCATAATGAAACAAGGATCAAAACAGATAGGAAAAGCCTTTCTTGGGCTAGCATTAGGTCTAGTATGGTTGATTCCTTTTTACTTAATGCTAACCAACTCTTTTAAAACCAAACAAGAGATTTTTACCAATCCGCTAAAAATTCCGCAAAATTTTACGTTAGAAAATTATCCGGAAGCATTCGCTCAATTAGATTTTATGAAAACATTAGCCAATTCATTAATCATTACAGTCGTTTCAGTTGTGATTATTATTGTTTTCTCGGCAATGGCAGCTTATGCACTTGAGCGTGTGAAATCAAAATTGAGTATTGTTATTTTTATGACATTTGTTGCTGCGATGCTTGTACCTTTCCAATCGGTGATGATTCCGTTAATTACCATTTTTGGTAAAGCACAAATGCTAAATCAAGTCGGTATCATTTTTATGTACCTTGGCTTTGGCGGAAGTATGTCAATCTTCTTATACCATGGAGCCATGAAATCGATTCCTCGAGCACTTGATGAAGCAGCAATTATTGATGGCGCCAATCGTTGGCAATTGTTCTGGAGAGTTATTTTCCCGATGTTAAAACCAACGACAGTAACGGTGGCGGTATTAAATACAATGTGGATTTGGAATGACTACCTATTACCATCGTTAGTTATTAACTCACCAACGACACAAACCATTCCATTGAAAATGTTCTTTTTCTTTGGACAATATACCAAACAATGGCATTTAGCGTTAGCTGGATTAGTGATTGCCATTTTACCGGTAATCATTTTTTACTTCTTCATGCAAAAACAAATTATTAAAGGCGTTTCTGACGGCGCTGTTAAATAAGAAAAATAGGTTGTACGTCAAATAGTGTTGATGGACCCAAAATGAGTAAAAATAATCGTCAGAATCGGTAGAGAAAATTGTTTCTCTATCGATTTTTTTGATATTAGAAAAGAGGGGGCGGAGCC
>NZ_JBHSGT010000060.1:0-55741 GCF_042654605.1 Enterococcus eurekensis | reverse complement strand
AAAGTAATTGTAAGCTGCCGTGAGGCAGTTTCACATGGTTTTAATTAAAAGTATGAATTATTCAGGATTAAAAAATTTAATTAAAAATGAGGATGATACACCTTTCCCTGCTTTAACTCAAATCGAGGTGTATGGTAAAGAAATTGTATAGTAATGGTAGTGTTGTTAGTTTTAACACGTAAGAAATGGTAAAATTACCAATAATTGGATAAAAGAAAAACAAGGTTTTATGAAATTAGTAGAGGCTTGTTTTTTTTCGAACAGAAATGTATGATACCTTTAAAAAGGGGCATAATCAATGATTAGAGAATTAAGATTACAAGATACCAAGTATATTCAGCAACTTAATGAAAAGTCATTAGGCTACACTTTTTCATTAGAAGAGACGACTAAAAAAATCATCCGAATTTTGGATGATAGTTTTCATCATACTGTAATTGTCTATGAAGATTCAGAAACCAAAGAAGTAATTGGCTATATTCATGCAGAAATATATGAAACACTTTATTTTCCAACGATGCTAAATATTTTGGCACTAGCTGTCAATCAGAAAAAACAACGAAATGGTGTCGGTTCAAAATTAATGTTAGCTTTAGAAGAGGAAGCAAGAAAACAATCGATTTTGACGATTCGACTAAACTCAGGAGCTACTAGAGTAGAAGCACATTCTTTTTATTATAGTTTAGGCTATGATAGTGAGAAATTACAAAAAAGATTGATGAAAAGTCTTTGATTTAGCCTGCTTATTTAAATGATAGATGCTCTTTTATATGTTCAATGAAAAGTGAATGGGACACTGTTGCTAGTACTATAGGCTTGGATTTAGTAAGTTACTTTTTGTTAACGTTTTTTTCATAAAATCGTTTGAATCTGAACACAAATAATTCATATTTTATGTCTATTATATAGACATACCAACAAACAACCCTTAAATACTTTTTCATTTTATTTACCTCTTCCAAGTAAATAAACTCCCAAAGAAAACAACCGTTGAACGATTTTTCGTTTGACGGTTGTTTTTATTTATTCATTTTTTCGAGTATACAGATGACAATCAAAATCAGAAAGGTATTGGACGGGTGCAAAGTTTAAATTTTGGAGTAGTTGTTGGCTAATTTGATTGTTTTTAGGAACTAAGCAAACAATCTCCAGTGCTGGATAATGGTTTTGTAAGTAAGGTAAGAAAGTTGTCAAAGCTTCATGCATAAAGCCTTGTTTTTGATACTCTGGTTGTGTGGCAAAAGAGAGTGCTAATGTTTTGTCTCGATAAGTGACCGTAAGATCGCCAATTAATGCTTGTTTTTCTTTTAGAATTAAAGCGATACGTATTTGTTTTTCTAGTGGATGATTTTTTGGCTCCGTTAAAAATAAATCGAGCTCGTCAAAAAGGGTCATTTCATGATCTGGATGAGAGGCAATTGTTGGATGATGGCGAGAATGCAAGTGACTGTAATCTTGTAGCTGAAAGGGTCGTAGAAATAAGCGCGCGGTTTCAAGCAACATGGCAATTCATCCTTTCTCTTGATTTGTTTTAACAGTAGCACAGAGTGGGATAAAAAACGAATGATAACCACGATTTCCCTAGGTTAAATTTCGTATTATTTTAAAATAATTGTTATAATAATGGGAGAGCGGTACTAAAGGAGGAATGCCTGATGATACTCAATCAATTGAAACAAAGTATCCATCAAGTTCGAAAAAATTTACAACTGTACATCGAAAGTGTCTTTTTCTTACGAATGTTACGAGTGGTCATCGCGATGCCATTATTATCCTATCTATTTTTGCAAATTTTAAAAGTAACCGGCCTTTCAAGTATCACTGAAAATACGATTTTTGAAATTTTTAGTAATCCCGTTGCCATTATCGTTTTACTATTACTTGGTTTGACGAGTGTCTTTTTTATTTATTACGAGCAAGCTTATTATTTTATGTTAGCTCATTTACAAGATACGCAAGAACCGTATAACTTACGAACAATTATCAAAAAACTTAATCGAAAAACACGTTATTTTATTCATATTCAAAGTTTCATTTTTTTTATTTACTTTCTTTTAATTCTACCAATTGCTTCAATTGGGATGAGTCCGGGATTGGCGAATAATTTGTACATTCCTCACTTTATTACGGATGAACTGATGAAGTTTCAAGGTGGTTGGCTTTTATATTTTGCTCTTTTGTTCTTGATTTTATATATCAGTCTGCGTTTCATTTTTGTTGTTCCTTATTTTGTCATCGAAGAAAAAGCAACCATTTTTCAAGCAGTCAAAAAAAGTTGGTTCGCTACTCGTAAAAAGAGTTTGGTACATTTCGTCTACTTACTAGTGATTGTCGGTTTGTATGGTTTACTACTGGCTGTGACGACCGGGATCTTATTAGTCCCTTTAATGATTGTTGAACGAATCTTGCCAATCGCAGCTCCAATTGTTGCTGGGGTGACGCTAAGTTTCTTACAAATCATTGTCTTTTTTTCCTTTGGTTTTTTACAAGGGATCTTTGCGATTGTCTTATATCGTTTAGCGTATAACAAAACAGCGGAATCCCCCGTCATGGTAGGTGGGACAAAGGGCTTTTTCGTGATGCGTTGGTCTAAATGGTTTTACGCAATCCTAGCGGTCGCTTTTATTAGTACGGTTGTAGGTAACACGGTTTCGTTGACGAAGATCTTATATCAACCAAAGACGCAAATTATCGCACATCGCGGCTATATGGTAGAAGGAGTCGAAAATACGATTGGTTCATTAAAAGCAGCCAAATATGCGAATGCGGATTTTGTCGAAATGGATGTCCAACAAACAAAAGATTTAGAGTTTGTGGTGATTCATGATGCGAATTTAGGACGCTTAGCGAACCGCTCTGATCAGGTCAAAGATTTAACATTAGCTGAGTTACAAAAAATTCAAGTTTCAGCCGGTGGTTTTACCGATTATATTCCTTCATTTGAAGAGTATTTGACGGTTGCAAAGGACATCGATATGAAATTGCTTGTCGAGCTGAAATTACATGGTAGTGAGTCAGCTGATATGGAGGAACGGTTTGTCAAAATGTTACAAGAAGCGAACGTCACGGAAGAATATATTGTTCAGTCACTCGATGAATCAACGATTTCACGGATCAAAGAACTCGATCCTGAAATTCGTACGGGCTATTTAGTTGCTTTAAATATTGGTAATTTGCCTAAAACATCGGCTGATATTGTTGTGATTGAGGAGTTTTCATTAAATAGTCGTTTAATTGAACAAGCCCGTGACCAAGGAAAAGGAATTGCTGTTTGGACGGTTAATCGCGAAGAGCTTGTCCGTCGGGCATTTGGTTTCAATTTGGATGGGATTATTACAAATGAGCCAAGTCAGGCTTATCAAATTCGTGACACATTTGACCAAGAGCGAACATTAGCCCAACGTGTTAAAGAATTATTAGAATAATTGTTAAAGTCGTATATTTTTAATATAAATGATAGAAATAATCGGATTTAAATGAGAATATTTGTCATTTCAGCAAAAAAGACTTGAAATGTCTTGCGATTTTGATTAATACTAGAAGGTAATAAGGAATGTTAACCAAAAGGGAGTTTGATAAAGATGGCTTTTTTATCCGATATTGAAATTGCAACAAATGCAAGAATGCAACCAATTCAATCAATCATTGAGAATTTAGGGGTATCAGAGGATAATTATGATTTGTATGGGAAATATAAAGCAAAACTAAATATCCGTAGTTTGGAACAACTTGAGGAACGACCAAATGGGAAATTAATTTTAGTCACTGCGATTACGCCAACGCCTGCGGGTGAAGGTAAAACGACAACTTCGGTCGGACTGGCAGATGGTTTATCGGCCATTGGCAAAAATGCAATGTTGGCCCTTAGAGAGCCTTCTTTAGGTCCTGTTTTTGGGATGAAAGGTGGGGCAGCAGGTGGTGGTTACGCGCAAGTTGTTCCGATGGAAGATATTAATTTACATTTTACCGGTGATTTCCATGCAATTAGTTCAGCTAACAACCTGTTAGCAGCGCTGTTAGATAATCATATTCATCATGGCAATGCTTTGCAAATTGATTCGCGTCGCATTACTTGGAAACGCGTGGTGGATATGAATGATCGCCAGTTACGTCATATTGTAAATGGACTTCAAGGAAAAGCTAACGGTGTACCAAGAGAAGATGGTTTTGATATAACAGTTGCCTCTGAGATGATGGCGATTTTATGTTTAGCCAATAACATCACGGATTTAAAAGAAAAATTAGCCAAAATTATTGTCGGTTATAACTATCAGGCACAACCAATTACTGCTGGTGACTTAAAAGCAATTGGTGCGTTAGCAGCTCTTTTAAAAGATGCGATTCATCCTAATATTGTCCAAACATTGGAACAAACACCGGCTTTAATTCATGGTGGTCCTTTTGCGAACATTGCTCACGGCTGTAATAGTATTTTAGCGACGAAAATGGCTCTGAAGTATGCTGATTACTGTGTAACAGAAGCTGGTTTCGGTGGCGATTTAGGTGCTGAAAAGTTCATCGATATCAAATGTCGCATCGCTGATTTAAAACCGGATGCCGTTGTCTTAGTTGCAACAATTCGTGCTTTAAAAATGCATGGTGGCGTGGCGAAAGCAGAACTAGGAACAGAAAATATTGATGCTGTCTTAGCCGGTTTACCGAATTTAGAACGTCATTTGCATAACATGCAAGAAACATTTGGCTTGCCTGTTGTCGTGGCGGTTAATCAGTTCCCAACTGATACCGCAGCTGAACTGGAAGCTATCCAAGTGGCCTGCCAGGCACGAGGTGTTGACGTTGTGATTTCAGAAGTTTGGGAAAAAGGTGGCGCTGGCGGGGTGGCCTTGGCTGAGAAAGTTGTGGAACTCGCTGAAAAAGAAAATCATTTCCAATTTTCTTATGACTTAGAAGATGCGATTGAAGAAAAATTGAATAAGATTGTTCAAAAAGTCTATGGGGGAACAAAAGCTGTTTTAACACCAACTGCACGTTTTGAAATGAAAGAATTAGAACGTTTAGGCTTTGGCGATTACCCAATTTGTATGGCAAAAACACAATATTCATTCTCCGATAACCCAACACTAATTGGTGCACCAACCGATTTTGATGTGACGATCCGCCAGTTAAAAGTCTCTGCAGGTGCCGGATTTATTGTCGCATTAACAGGGGCGATGATGACGATGCCAGGCTTACCTAAAGTACCAGCCGCAGAGGGCATTGATTTAGATGCGGATGGGAATATTAGTGGTTTATTTTAAGCGATACCTAAAATATTCATAGACAAATATAAATCCCATGAGATCAATGGTTTTAATCAATTGATTTCATAGGATTTTTTCTATTTTAAGATTTTGGGGTAAAAACGATTATGTCTTATTATTTTTTCTCTGTAAATCCTTGTTCTAGGAGCATTTCTTCTGAGCGTTTCAAGCTGATACCATTTGACACATCGCCTTCAAAGACCATCCCGGCAATATCACGAATTTCTTCGACATCAGCGACAGAATAATCAATTTCCACAACTTCAACTAAATGATCTTCTTTATAATCAATTTTTTCAGTGAGTCCATCATGTCCTTGATACTCTGCGGCAATGGGATCAAGGATGGCTTGGGCGTCTTCTTTTGTTGTTACGCCAAGACTCGTATAAGGCATCGTGTTAATCGTTTTTTGATGAGTTACCTTATCCCCTTCATAAGTAAAAATCATTTCGACATTCATGCTAGGATCTTCCTTGACATACGTTTTTGACTTGGAAGAAGCTCCCCCGCTACAAGCAGCAAATACTACAGTAACAAATAACAATAATAAGCTAAAAAAGGCTTTTTTCATTGGTCGTTTCATTCGAATCGCCTCGCTTTCATATAATAAATGTATAATTTTAAGTGTATCACGTCAATTTTACTGCTTAAAATTTTCAAATTGCATAGAAGGAAATAAAAGCGATTGATACTGTTTTTTTATCATTGAGAACGGTACAATATAGAAAACGTTTGCTTAAGAAGGAGAAAATAAAAATGAACATTGAAAAAGAGTCGAAAATCCTTTTTATTGGGGATTCAGTCACAGATGTGGGGCGTGATTACCAAAGTTATCCAGGCAGTTTTGATAGTTTAGGAAATGGTTATGTCGCGCTTATCTCGCAAGCTTTAACCGCTATCTATCCCGGTCATTTACTTAAGGTGATGAACAAAGGCATCAATGGCAATCGCGTCACGGATTTAGCCGAGCGTTGGCAAACAGATGTCCTTGATTTACAGCCGGACTATGTCTCGATTTTAATTGGGATTAATGACGTTTGGCGTTTCTTTGATCAACCGTTTCAACATCCAACAGATTTGGTCAGTTTAAATCTATTTGAAGAAACGTATCAGCAGCTAATTGATCAAACAAAAGCGAAGGTTAAAGGAATCTTTTTATTAAGTCCATTTATGTTTGAAACCAATCTTGAGGACCTGATGTTTAAGCAATTAAAGCAATATCAGGCAGTCGTGAAGATGTTAGCTGAGAAAAATGAATTACAATTTATTGATTTGCAAGTGGTTGTTGACAAATATTTAGACAAACAATCGAGCTATATTTTATCAGGGGATCGTGTCCACCCGAATCAAAATGGTCATTTTCTAATTGCTAATGCGCTCTTAAAAGAAATGGGGTTTGAATTTGGAAAATAAAATTCATTTACAAACGATTGATCCAGAGACATTGAGTGTTGCTTTGGAAAAAATTTTCTCAAATCAAAAGTCGGAAGTTGGAATTGAAGACTTACCAGAAAAATTGCTGGCCTTTGCTGTATTCGATCAAGACAAAATTGTGGGTGGTATTCTTGCTAAACAATCCTATGAATCCATCTATATTAATTTATTAGCAGTGGATCCGGCTTACCGAGAGCAACGAGTAGGTAGCCGTTTGATGAAGAAAATTGAGGAGTTGGCAATAATACAAGGAACTATCCAAATTACACTGACGACGATGAGTTATCAGGCATTAGGCTTTTATCAAAAACAAGGTTATGTCGTTTTTGGCTCGTTAGAAGACATGCCAATGCGTGGTGTCACGAAATATTATTTACATAAGCGTTTAAAAGCGTAAGGATTTGTAAAAAATGAAAAAAGCAATCAAAGATTTGGTATACTAAGACCATAACATTGATTGTTTTCTTTTTGTGTTTCGCTAAAGCAATCAATTTGAGGAGATGAATCTAATTAATACAAAGCAACAAATTTTAGCAGAAAAATTTGGCTATACCGAGTTTCGTCCCGGTCAAGAAGCCATTATTGATACGATTTTGAACCGAGAAAATGTCTTAGGAATTATGCCAACAGGTGGGGGAAAGTCGGTTTGCTACCAACTGCCCGCCTTAATGTTAGATGGTTTAACGCTGGTGATTTCACCTTTAATTTCTTTAATGAAAGACCAAGTGGACCAGCTAAACGAAATGGGGATTCCTGCCACTTATATTAATAGTACGTTATCTCAAGAAGAAACCAATCAACGCTTCCGCCAAGTCGGACAAGGAGAAGTTAAACTGCTTTATGTCGCACCCGAGCGTTTGACGAGTTTTGATTTTCAGGAATTACTACGATATGTGCCACTTAGTTTACTAGCTGTTGATGAAGCGCACTGTATTTCACAATGGGGGCATGATTTCCGCCCGAGTTATTTAAGTGTTGCCGAAACAATTCAACAGTTTGATCAAAAACCACCGATTGTCGCTTTAACGGCTACAGCAACACCACAAGTTGCAGAAGATATTTGTCAGCGTTTAGGTATCCCCTATGGTAATGAAATTAAAACCGGATTTGCCCGTGAAAATTTATCCTTTCAAGTGGTGAAAAATCAAAAAGATGTTTATTTATTAGAATATTTGCGTTTGAATAAGGAACAAGCAGGCATTATTTATGCAAGTACCCGTAAAGAAGTTGAGCGCATTTATCAATTATTAACACACCATAAAATCAAAGCGGGAAGATACCATGCGGGACTTAGCGAAGGGGAACGTTCGAATAATCAGGAAGCTTTTTTATACGATCGTATTTCAGTGATTGTTGCGACGAATGCTTTTGGGATGGGGATTAATAAGAGCAACGTTCGTTTTGTGATTCATGCTCAGATGCCAGGAAATATTGAATCATATTATCAAGAAGCCGGACGTGCCGGACGTGATGGCTTACCGAGTGAAGCGATTTTAATGTATGGCGCGCAAGATATTCAAATTCAGCAGTTCTTTATTGAACAATCAGAATCGGATATCACTTATCGTCAAAGCGAACATGTCAAATTGCAGGAAATGAATCAATACGCCCATACGCAAATGTGTTTGCAACGTTACATTTTACGTTATTTTGGAGAAGAAAATGCGACTGATTGCCATCAATGTAGTAATTGTCTAGATGAACGTGAAGTCGTTGATATTACTGTTGAAACACAAAAAGTTTTATCTTGTGTCAAACGAATGGGCGAGCGTTTTGGTAAATCCCTCGTAGCAAAAGTTTTGACTGGTTCTAATGATCAAAAAGTTAAACAATGGCGTTTCGAGCAATTACCGACACATGGGTTGATGAAAGATTGGACGCAAAAAGATTTAACGGGTTTGATTGATTACTTAACCGCAGAAGGTTATTTAACACCATCAGAAGGGCAATTTCCTACGTTATCTGTTTCAAATAAAGGTGTCCAAGTCTTACTAGGAAAAGAAAACGTTTCGCGTAAACAAAACGTTTTGAAGCAAATTGTGGCCGATGATGAGCTGTTTGAGAAACTCCGGAGTCTACGTTTAGAAATTGCCCAAGAACAAAGCTTGCCACCATATATTATTTTTTCTGATCAAACATTAAAAGAATTGGCAGAAAAACAACCACAAAATTCTTTAGCCTTTTTAGATATAAAAGGAGTCGGACAAAATAAATTAGACAAGTATGGCGAAGCCTTTTTAGCTTTGTTGAAACATGAATAACAAACGGAGACGTGAAAAAGACACGTCTCCGTTTGTTATTTTATTTCGTTTTTTCATCAAATAAAAAACTTTTACGTTCAATCAATTTCGCGCCGACAAGGACCGTTTTCGTAATTTCACGAGGATAGATTAATTGATCAACAAGCATGTCAATCGAAGTTCGTGCAAGCTCTTCAACGTCAATTCGGAAAGTTGTTAATGGGGGTGAGACAAATTTGGCAATATCGTTGTCATTAACACTGATTAGTTCGAGACGATCAGGAATCATAATACCGACTTCATTGAAAGCTTGCAAAGCACCGACTGCAATCGTATCTGATGCAACAAAAATACATTCTGGCAAATCGTCACCTAGTTGTTCAATCATTTGTTTCGTTAATTGGTATCCTTGTTTTACAGTAAATTTACCACCTGAAAACACGTATTTTTCTTTTAGTTTCTCTTTTTGAGTTAAGTATTGCCGAAAGGTCACTTCCCGTGAATCAATTTCATCTAAATTTATATCTGGATTATGATAAGCTCCACCGATAAATCCAATTTTCTCATATCCCTTTTTCAAAAAAAGATCAATGGCATGACGTGTCATACGATCGGTATCAGGTTTTACGGTATCAAACATTTCAGGCTCAGAATTCATTTCTAAAAAGACGCCATTGGGACATATTATTTTCAGCTGTCGCATCTCTTCTTTTGAAAAAAAGCCAACGCCGATAAAACCGGAAATATTTTTTGGAAGGCTTTGAATCCCGTCTTCATGCTTAATTGTTAAAATGTCGAGATTGTTTTCTTGGGCATATTTTTCAATGGTTAAACGCAGTTGATGAAAATATAAATCTTGTAATTCTTCTTGATTAGTCATCCAAAAAAGGAGAGCAATTTTCTCAATTGTTGTTTTGATTTTTGAACGATCATAGCCTAAAGAAAGAGCAGTATTAATAATTGTTTTTCTTGTTTGTTCACTAACCGATAAGGAAGTGTCGCCTTTTAGTAATCGAGAAACAGTTGCTTGGGAAAAACCCGATACTTCGGCAATTTTCTTAATAGTAGTCATCCTCTCACCTCAACTTAAGTATATAGTAAACGGTTCATTTAGTAAATAAATTTACCGTAAATTTTCAATTGTTTAAAAACGTGATTCTATCAGCCTTTTTGATGTTTTTTTAGATTTTTTAGTGAATAAAAATAAAAAATATAGTAAAAAAGATTTACAAATCAGATAAATTAATTTACTATATTGAGTGAGGATAACGTTTTCAAAAATGAGAGGAGAAAAAATGATGAAGAAATTTTTAGGATTTTTATTATTGGGTACATTAACTTTAGGATTGGCAGCCTGTGGTCCAGGTGAAGAAACGAGTGGTGGCAAGCCATCTAAAGAAGATAAAAAAGAATATGACTTACTTGTCTGGGAAGATCAAGACAAAAAATCAGGGATTGAAGAGGCAGTTAAACAATTTGAAGAGGAACATGATGTAAAAATTAAAGTTGTTGAAAAAGCTTATGCGGGTCAAATTGAAGACTTACGATTGGATGGGCCAGCTGGTACTGGACCAGACGTAATTACGATTCCAGCCGATCAAATCGGAACTGCCGTAACAGAAGGGTTACTGGCAAAATTGGATGTTGCAGATGGAGTGAAAAGTATTTACACGGAATCAGCGATGCAGTCTCAAATTGTTGAAGGTGAGATTTATGGATTACCAAAAGCGGTGGAAACACAAATTTTATATTATAACAAAGATATTATTTCAGAAGCTGATTTACCAGAAACGACGGATGAGTGGCTTGAATATTCAAAAGCGGTCACAGATAAAGAAAAATTTGGTTTATTAGCATTGTGGGATCAAATTTATTATGCGCAAGGTGTTTTGGGCGGTTACGGTGGTTATGTCTTTGGACAAGACAGTGAAGGCAATTATTTAGCAGAAGATATTGGTTTAGCGAATGAAGATGCGATTAAAGGTGCAGAGTACATTCAACAATTTTATCAATCAGGTGTTTTTCCAACAGGAATCATCGGTGAACAAGGAATTAATGTTTTAGACTCTCTATTCACCGAGGGGAAAGCTGCTGCAGTTATTTCTGGACCTTGGAATTTAACTCCCTATAAAGAAGCAGGAATTAATTATGGAGTGAAAGAACTACCAATTTTAGGCAATGGCGAGCATATGAGTTCATTTATTGGTGTCAAGAGTTACAACGTAAGTAGCTACTCAAAAAATACAGAATTAGCTCAAGAATTTGTCGAGTTTATTACGAATGCTGAAAATTCGGCTGTTCGATATGAAAAAACTTCTGAAGTTCCAGCCGTTGCATCCTTGTCAGAAGATCCAATTATTCAAGCAAGCGAAAGTGCTGTTGCGGTGTCTAAACAATCGCAACATGCGGTCTTAACACCGTCGATTACAGCGATGAATTCAGTATGGGAACCAATTGATGCTGCATTACAAACAATTGCAACTGGCAAAGGTGAACCTAAGAAAGTTCTACCACAGGCGGTTGAACAAATTCAAGCATCGATTGCAGCAACTGGAAAATAAAGAAAGAATGACTGTGACACTCATTGAGATACGAGTGTCACAGTTTCAATGATAAAGGGAGGGTGCTTTATGGAGAGCACAATTAAATCAACCGCAATTCACGCTAAAAGAGCGACTTTATTATCAATTATTCCAGGTGGGGGTCAATTTTATAATCACCAAAAAATTAAAGGAACTCTATTTTTAGGGACAGCAATCTTATATCTTTTTGTTTTTAAAGATCTGTTTAATATGGGAATATGGGGATTAGTGACCCTAGGAACGGAAGTCCCCCGTGATAATTCTATTTTTTTACTAGCAGAAGGATTAGTTGCACTTATTGTTATTTTGTTTGGAATTTTTTTCTATTACTTAAATTTACGCGACGCTTATAAAAATGGAGAACTCCGCGATCAGAATTTGAGAGTCAATTCAATCAAAGAAAGTTACCATGCGCTACTTGCAGAAGGCTATCCCTATTTATTAAGTAGTCCAGCATTTATGTTACTAGTATTTTCAGTTGTCTTTCCAATTTTGTTTAGTATCGCATTAGCTTTTACGAATTATGATTTGTATCATTCAGCACCTGCTAACTTGGCGGACTGGGTCGGTTTGGATACATTTAAACAAATCTTTACAGTCGATATTTGGCGTGCGACATTTTTTAATGTATTAGGTTGGACAGTCATTTGGACACTTGTGGCTTCAACATTACAAGTAGCTTTAGGCATTTTTTTAGCAGTTGTTGTGCATCAAAAAAAATTACGTTTTAAACGTTTTTTCCGGACAATTTTAGTTTTACCTTGGGCAGTCCCTGGTTTTGTGACGATTTTGATTTTTGCGGGGATGTTTAATGATAGTTTTGGAGCAATTAACAATACGATTTTAGCATTCTTCAACGTTTCACCCATCCCTTGGTTAACGGATGCCAATTGGACAAGACTAGCCTTATTGATGATTCAAGGATGGTTGGGATTCCCTTATATTTTTATTGTGACAACAGGAACCTTACAATCTATCCCAGAAGATTTATATGAAGCATCAACAATTGATGGTGCAACCGCCATTCAACAGTTCCGTAAAATTACGTTGCCATTATTACTTTATGCTATGGCACCAATCTTAATCACACAATATACCTTTAATTTCAATAATTTTAATATAATTTACTTGTTTAATGCAGGTGGTCCAGCTGTTCCTGGATCAACAGCTGGGGGAACGGATATTTTGGTTTCATGGATTTATAAATTAACGATGCAAAATAGCCAATATGCACTGGCAGCAGCATTGACTATCTTACTGTCCATCTTCGTAATCGGTATTGCAATTTGGCAATTCAAACGGACAAATTCATTTAAGGAGGAAGCTTAAAATGATGTCAAAAACAAAAAGTATAAAAAATCAAAATAGAACAAAGCTTGTTTTATCATACGGCTTACTACTCTTGATGGTTGTCATTATTGTTTATCCATTACTGTGGACCATAGGAGCTAGTTTTAATCCGGGAAATAGTTTGGTTAGTACAAGTCTGATTCCTAAAAACCCTACAGTTGGGCATTATACAAAACTTTTTGCGAATGAAGGTAGCCTTTTTTATGGACAGTGGTATTTGAATTCTTTAAAAATTAGTGTCTTTACAATGATTTTATCATTGATATTTGTTTCAATGACCGCATATTCTTTTTCTAGATTCCGTTTTAAAGGACGTAAGAATGGTTTGATTTTATTTTTACTTCTACAAATGATTCCGCAGTTTTCAGCTTTAATTGCAATTTTTGTTTTGGCACAAATGTTAGGATTAATTAATAGTCACATGTTGTTAATTTTAATTTATGTTGGAGGACAAATACCGATGAATACGTATTTACTAAAAGGGTATTTTGACTCCATCCCGATGGATTTGGATGAAAGTGCTAAAATCGATGGTGCTAGCAATACTCGAATCTTTTTACAAATTATTTTGCCGCTTTCTCGACCAATGTTAGCAGTCGTTGCGATGAACGGTTTCACAGGACCGTTGGGTGATTTTGCGCTTTCTTCTGTTTTGCTCAGAAGTCCAGAGTATTACACATTACCAATCGGGCTGTATAAATTAGTGACCGATAAAATGGGTGCTAGCTACACGACTTTTGCAGCAGGAGCGATTTTAATTAGTATCCCAATCGCACTGGTCTTTATTGCTTTACAAAAACACTTTGTCAGCGGGTTGACTGCTGGAGGTACGAAAGGATAAGAATATAAAATGACACGTTATGAGTTAGAAGATCGTTTATTACATGGAGGCGACTATAACCCGGATCAGTGGTTAGATCATCCAGAAATTTTGGAGAAAGATCTTGAATTAATGAAAAAATCAAAGTCTAATACGTTCTCCATTGGTATGTTTTCTTGGAGTCAATTAGAACCACGAGAAGGGGAATTTCACTTTGAATGGCTAGATAAAGTGATGGATGATATTTATTCAATTGGTGGCAACGTCATTTTAGCAACTCCAAGTGGCGCCCGGCCAGCTTGGATGTCAAAGAAATATCCTGAAGTTTTACGAACAAATGATAAGCGTGAAAAAATGCTCCATGGTGGGCGTCACAATCATTGTTTCTCTTCGCCTGTCTATCGTGAAAAAATTGCGATTATGAATCAAAAATTAGTTGAGCGTTACGGTAACCATCCGGCACTATTTATGTGGCATATTTCAAACGAATACTCTGGGGAGTGCCATTGTGACTACTGCCAAGCCAATTTTCGAGAATGGTTAAAAAACAAATATGGCTCACTCAAATCTTTAAATGATGCCTGGTGGGCTCCATTTTGGAGTCATGCATACTCAGACTGGTCAGAGATTGAATCACCGTCTTCTATTGGTGAGACCATGGTTCACGGTCATAATTTAGATTGGAAGCGATTTGTTACGCATCAAACGATTGATTTTTACGAGCATGAAATAAAAGACTTACGTCGACTAACCCCTGAGGTTCCAATTACAACCAACTTCATGGCCGACACACACGATCTTATTCCATTTCAAAGTTTGGACTATGGCCAATTCGCTAAGCATGTCGATGTGATTAGTTGGGATTGTTATCCAGCATGGCACAATGATTGGGAAACAACAGCTGATTTAGCGAGTAAAGTCGGTTTCATTAATGATCAATATCGAAGCATGAAACAAAAGCCATTCTTAATTATGGAATCCACACCAAGTGGCGTAAACTGGCACGATGTTAATAAGATGAAACGTCCCGGCATGCACTTATTGTCTTCAATGCAATTCATTGCACACGGTTCAGATAGTAATTTGTATTTCCAGTGGCGTAAATCACGTGGCTCATCAGAAAAATTCCATGGCGCTGTCGTAGATCATGACAACAGCGAAGAAAACCGTGTGTTCCAAGATGTCAAAGCAGTCGGTGAGGCATTGGAAAAAATTAAAGAAATTAAAGGGAGTTACAAAGCAGCCAAGGTTGCGATTCTTTATGACTGGGAAAATAATTGGGCTTTAAATGATGCCCAAGGATTCTCAAATGCTTCTAAACGTTACCCACAGACCCTACAAGAGCACTATCGTTATTTCTGGAATCACGACATTGCGGTTGAAGTCGTAACATCAGAAGCGGATTTAAGTAAGTATGACTTAGTAATAGCGCCAATGATGTATTTGATCCGTGAAGACGTGATGGCGCGCTTTGCATCCTTTGTTTCACAGGGAGGGATTTTAGTTTCAACTTATATTACTGGTTATGTGAATGAAAATGATTTAACCTATTTAGGTGGCTGGCCACAGCAATTACAAGAGATTTTTGGAATCTCAGTGAAAGAAACGGATACCTTATATCCAAACGACCGTAATCAATTACGCTACGGAGCTCAAACATTTGAAGTCAAAGATTATTGCACTATCCTAGAATTAGGAACCGCGGAATCGATTGTTTATTATGAAGAAGATTTCTATGCGAAGACACCAGCCGTTACGAAAAATAATTATGGTCAAGGCCAAGCGTACTTTATTGGAGCAAGAACGGGGCTTGATTTCTTAGAAGTCATTTATGATCAGATTGCTAAAGAGACAACGTTAGCCAATTCATGGGTAATTAAAGGGGATAAAGAAGTCTCTGTTCAATCCCGTGATTTTGATGAGGAATCTTACTACTTTGTGATGAATTTTTCAGAATCAAATAAAATGATTGAGGTAGCAAGTGAAAGCTTGGATTTGATTACGAATACAAGCAAAGATTGCCAACTAGAATTAAAACCTTATGAAGTATTGTTACTAAAATTAAAACAGAATTAAGTACGACGTCTAATCGAATCACCTGGCATCTCCAGGTGCATTTGATTAGGCGTTTTTGTTTGTTTGAATCGGATAATAAGGTGATTTGATTAGACTATTAAATAAATTAATAGTCTTAATTTGAAAGCGTTGTCTGATAGTCGGAAGTATGTAGTAAACTAGAGAGGAAGAAACAAATCTGGAGGCGTTTACGGATGGACATTTATCAACTCGATTACTTTATAAAAATTGTTGAATCAGAAGGGAATCTGACGTTGGCTGCTAAAAAAGCCAATGTCTCACAATCATCACTAAGTCAATTAATCTCAAACTTTGAAAAGTCGGAGAACATTGAATTGTTTTACCGACAAAATGGGCGCCTAAAAAAACTCACGCCAACGGGAGAAAAGTACTATGCCTATGCACTGAAAGTCCGAAAACTTCATTTTGAAATGCATGATATGGTTCGCCGGGACTCCTTGAAGAAAAAAGGTCGGATTCGTGTCGGTATCCCCTCGTTAATTTTACGGATTTACTTCACTACTTTTTTTACAAAATTAATCGTTAAAAATGAAGATGTCAAAATTGAAATTGTTGAAGCGGGCTCACACAAATTGCATCAATTGCTCCTGCGCGGTGAACTCGATTTAGCTGTTTTAATTCATCCAGCTTACTTGAATAAAGAAAAATTTGAGGAATTTACTTTAATTAGCGATGAATTTGGCGCTTTTATGAGTATTGATCATCCATTGGCTCAAAGAAAAAAATTGGAGTGGGCGGAAGTTGAAAATTATCCTCTAGCGACCTTTAATCGGGATTTTTCGTAAAATAAATTAATTGTTGATCGTTTACGACAAGAAGGCATTACGAAAGAAATGAATTTTACTTCTTCATCTTGGGATTTTTTAACAGAAGTTGCACGAGAATCCGATGCAGTTGCTTTATTACCTGCTCCAATCAAAGAACAACTTCACAAAGAAGTTAAAATGATCCACTTTAAAGACCCAGTTCCTTTTGAAATTTTACTCACTCGACCGGTGAAAGAAAATTATGCGAGTTTAGAAAAATATGTGAAGGGCGCCATCTTGCACTGCTTCGCCAGTCGAAATTCAAGAGAAAAATAGTGTGATTCACACTATTTTTTTTTGCTTTTTTAGTTGAATAATGAAAGCTAAAGGTTCGTGAAATACGAACTATTAATTTTATTAAACAAAAGGCCTAATTTTATTAATTTGTAAACGGTTACAAACGGAGTTACATTAAGAGTGTGATTTGCGCAAACAACAAAAGCCAACAAGTAAATTAGAAATGGAAAGGTGTTTAAACGTTATGAAAGAAGTTATCATTGTATCGGCTTTAAGAACAGCAATTGGCTCTTTTGGAGGAGCATTTAAAAACGTATCTGCGGTGGATTTAGGTGCAGAGGTAATTAAAAAATCTTTAGAGCAGTTGAATTTATTACCTGAAGAAGTAGACGAAGTGATTTTAGGTAATGTGTTAAACGCTGGAAAGGGACAAAACGTAGCACGACAAGTTTCAATAGCAGCAGGGATTCCACAAGGTGTTCCGGCTTTAACGATTAATCAAGTGTGTGGCTCAGGACTTCGCTCAGTGATGTTAGCTGCTCAAACCATTATCAGCGGTGATAACCAAGTCGTGATTGCAGGTGGAACAGAAAGCATGAGCCAAGCAGCCTACGTATTGGATGATTACCGTTGGGGAGCTCGTATGGGACACGGCCAAGTGGTTGATACGATGATAAAAGATGGGTTAACTGATAGTTTCTACGATATTCATATGGGAATCACAGCTGAAAATATTAGTGAATTGTATCAGATTGATCGAGAAACACAAGATCAATTAGCGGTTGCTAGCCAAAATAAAGCAGAAGCAGCAATTAAGAGTGGTCGTTTCAAAGACGAAATTATTCCTATTCACATTCCACAAAAAAGAAAAGACGACCTGATTGTTGATACCGACGAATTTCCAAGATTTGGTGCAACGTTAGAAGGATTAAGCAAATTAAAACCAGCCTTTAAAAAAGAAGGAACAGTGACAGCTGCTAATGCGTCAGGTATTAACGATGGTGCTGCAATTTTAATTGTTATGAGCAAAGAAAAAGCGGAACAATTAGGTTTAGAACCATTAGTTACGATTAAAGCGCATGCGACGTCAGGGGTCGACCCATTGATTATGGGAACTGGTCCAATTCCAGCGACAAGAAAAGCTTTAGAAAAAGCCGGAATGACGGTTGCAGATTTAGATTTAGTCGAAGCCAATGAAGCTTTTGCGGCACAAGCATTATGTGTGGTGAATGAATTAAATATTCGCCCAGAAATTGTCAATGTCAATGGTGGAGCAATCGCCCTAGGACATCCAATCGGTGCAAGTGGCGCTCGTGTGCTAGTGACACTGATTCATGAGATGTTAAAACGTGATGCACACAATGGTCTAGCAACACTATGTATTGGTGGTGGCCAAGGGGTTTCATTAATTGTTGAAAGATAAGAAATAAAAAATAAAAATAAATAATTGGAGTGTTGTTCATGTCTATCAAAAAAGTAATGGTCGTTGGTTCAGGCCAAATGGGTGCAGGTATTGCACAAGTATTTGCTAAAGCAGGAATGCAAGTTTATTTGAATGATATTTCAGAAGAAATTGTAAGCGGAAACATTAATAAAATCGAAAAACAATTAGCCAGTCAAGTGAAAAAAGAACGCTTAACAGAAGATGAAAAAGTCGTAATTATGTCTCGAATCCAAGCGTCAACTTCTTATGAATCAGCTAAAGAAGTCGATTTGGTTGTTGAAGCTGCAACAGAAAGAAAAGATATTAAATTATCAATTTTTAAACAGTTAGATGAAGTTGCTGCAGAACATACGATTTTAGCAACAAATACATCTTCACTATCCATTACTGAAATTGCTTTAGCAACGAAACGCCCAGACAAAGTAATCGGTATGCATTTCTTTAATCCAGCACCCGTCATGAAATTGGTAGAAATTATTTCTGGTTTAACAACATCTGTCGAAACGAAAACAGCAATTCAAGAAGTAACAAAAGAAATCGGCAAAACTGGTGTGGAAGTGAAAGACTCATACGGATTCGTTGTGAATCGTATTTTAATTCCAATGATTAATGAAGCTTCATTTGTTTTAGCAGAAAATGTGGCAACAGCTGAAGAAATCGATCAAGCGATGAAATTAGGTGCGAACCACCCATTAGGCCCATTAGCCTTAGGTGATTTAATCGGTTTAGATGTTGTTCTAGCAATTATGAATGTCTTATATGATGGGTTTAAAGATCCGAAATATCGCGTATCACCAATCATTCAAAAATATGTTGAAGCGGGATGGTTAGGTAGAAAAACAGGCAAAGGTTTTTTTGATTATAACTAAAAGGAGCGTCCTATTATGAATATGTTATCTTGTGTTGAATATAAAACAGAGGAAAAAATCGGGATTTTAACGATTAATCGTCCGAAAGCGTTGAATGCTTTAAACTCAGAAGTCTTATACGCATTAGAGGTGCTATTAGAAAAAATTGAAATTGATGACATTCAAGTTTTGATTATTACTGGTAGTGGCGAAAAAGCTTTTGTTGCTGGGGCAGATATTACCGAAATGGCAGATATGGATACGACAGAAGCGACAAAATTCTCTGAAAAAGGCAATCGCGTATTCTCAAAAATTGAAAACTTCAAAATTCCAGTTATTGCCGCAGTTAATGGCTTTGCTTTAGGTGGCGGTTGTGAGTTAGCTTTATCAGCAGATATTCGTATCGCTTCAAGTAATGCTAAATTTGGTCAACCAGAAGTGGGGTTAGGCATCATTCCAGGCTTTGGTGGCACACAACGTTTAGCACGGACAATTGGTATGTCAAGAGCGAAAGAGTTGATTTTCTCAGGCAAAGTCATTTCAGCTGAAGTTGCTGAGCGCATTGGCTTAGTTAATACGGTTGTTGAACAAGCAGAATTAATGAATGAAACATTGGCATTGGCTAAAAAAATTGCTGCTCAAGCACCATTAGCGATTGAAAAAGGTAAAAAAGTCATGAATGAAGGCATCGACATGACAATTGGTCAAGGACTTGATTATGAAGTTGCATCATTTGGTGCTTTGTTTTCAACACAAGATCAAAAAGAAGGTATGAGTGCATTTGTTGAAAAAAGAAAAGCAAAATTTGAGAGCAGATAGGAGATTATCATGAATAAAATTAAGACCGTTGAAGAAGCGATTCAATTAATTAAACCAAATTCAAGTATGATGGTATCAGGATTTTTAGGAGTTAGTTCTCCAATTCGTTTAATCGAAAAATTGGCAGAGCATAAAGAAATCAATGATTTAACGTTGATCATGTCAGTAGCATCTTATCCGATGAAACCGCATGATATTGAAGCATTATTATTAAACAAACAAGTTAAAAAATACATTGGTGCACACGTAGGCACATCAAAAGAGTTAAGTCGCCAATACTTAAATAATGAAATTGAAGTTGAGTTTTGTCCAATGGGAACATTAGCAGAACGAATCCATGCTGGTGGTGCTGGATTAGGAGCGGTTGTGACACCAGTTGGCGTTGGAACACAACAAGAAGAAGAACATGAAGTGATTGAAGTAGAAGGTGAAAAATATTTACTTTATACACCATTAAAAGCAGACTATGCTTTAATTAGAGGATTTAAAGCCGACAAACAAGGAAATATCATGGCACGTGGTACAAGTAAATCAGCTATTTTACAAATGGCATTAGCAGGTAAAACAGTCATTGCTGAAGTAAATGAAATTGTTGAAGTTGGCGAAATTGCACCGGATGATGTGGAAGTACCTGGACCATTAGTTGATTACATTGTTCAAGGCGATACCTTTGAAGAGTCTAGAGCTTACTTCAATGAGTTATGGTCAAGTACAAATCAATTAAAAGTGGAGGTAGAATAATGAATCCAAAAGAGATTATTTCAAGAAGAATTGCACAAGAATTTACTGATAATTCAGTCGTAAACTTAGGTTTTGGTATCCCAAATGCGGCGGCTAATTATATTCCAGAAGGAATTAACGTTTTCTTACAGGCTGAAAATGGCGCGTTGAGTTTTGGTGCAACACCAACAGCAGAAACATCTGATCCAGATTTAGGTAACTCAGGTGGCGCACCAATTACTTTATTACCAGGTGCATCAACTTTTGATATGTTAACATCATTTGCGATTATTCGTGGTGGGCACGTAGATATGACCGTTTTAGGTGCTTTAGAAGTTGCTGAAAATGGCGATATTGCCAACTGGTTAATCCCAGGCGTTTTAGCACCAGGAATGGGTGGCGCGATGGATCTACTAGTTGGTGCCAAAAAAGTGGTTGTTTCATTACAACACACAGATAAAAAAGGCAATTCAAAAGTCTTAAAACGTTGTTCATTACCGTTATCAGCAGCGGGTGTGGTGAATATGATTATTACCAACCTAGCAGTCTTTGAAGTGGTTGAAGGTGGGCTATTATTAATTGAAACAGCACCAGGAGTAAGTGTGGAAGAAGTATTGGAGAAAACAGAAGCAACAGTCATTGTTTCAGAGAATGTAAAAGAAATGGTTTTATAATAACTAGGTGAAGCGAGGTTAACCTAGTTAATCTCGCTTTCTTCTTTAGAAAAGGGAGACGGTCATGGAAAAATATGTTATGGAAAAAAAGTTTAAGAATCCGTTAATCAGTGGGGCATTATCTGTTATTGCACTTGTTATTATTGCTTCGGTTGGATGGGTTCTTTGGTCAAACATTTGGAAAATGATTATTTTAGCAATTGGTGGCAGTTCAGTTGCCAGCTTGGATCCAGAAATTTTAGGACACTTTTTAAAAGAGTCGGTTGAAGGAACCTTCTTTTGGATGGTCATTTCAACTTGGGTATGGTTTACGTTAAACATGGGGAATTATGGTAAGTACGCAAAAACAACTCAGCAACCACAAGCAGGTATTCGTTATTCAGGCTTGGCTTTCTTAGTTGGGATTGTCGGTTTTGCATTCTTTGTAACCTTCCTTGGATTATGGTGGGAACCATTTAACTGGCAAGTCTTGTTTAGACCGGTGGACGATGCGCAAGCACTTCTAGCCATTAAAGGTTGGTCAGCGATTAACTTCTTTGCGTTATCCGTTATTTTAGCTCAAATTCCATTAGTTAGTCTCTTTAGCAAATATCCATTTAGCAAGTACAGTAAAGAGCCGTGGACAGTGGCGTTTGGTACCCTTTCATTAGGTCTGTTTTTAGCACTCTTGAATTGGATTGCTTTTATTGTTCCAAGCTTTATGACGTTACAAATTGATGGTGTGAATGTGACGAGTCAACCATTTGGTTCATGGGCAACTGCTTTAGCATGGTGTCAATTGTTTATTTTCTTCTTCTTAATTCCAGCAGAAGGTGGCGAAGGCTATCCGCAAAAGTTCATTACAACGAAACAACCATTGGAAGGCTTTATTGGTTTAGGCATTGCTGTAGGGGGCGCGTTCTTATTCTTACCAATTTTAAGAAACCTTCTAACACCGTTAGCTGATTCAGTTGGTATTGCACCTGATTTAGCAGTTGCTTCATTTGTGTTAACGATTATCAATGTGCTCTTAACTTGGCATCATCATTTTGATGACTATCCGAATAAAGACATGGTACCTTCTGCGGCAGGCAGAATTCTAGCTCAACTAGGTATCGTGATTATAGTCGGTGCAGTCTTAGGAATTTTATGGATCAAATATTTACACATCTGGCCATTTGGTGGCAATGACTTAGGTTTAGGTCATCCAATGTTAGGTATTATGGGGGGCAATTTGTTTATATGATGCCAATGTTATTTATGAATACATTCTTTGATAAATGGCCAATGGCAAAAAGTATTAAACAATAATATGTTATAATAAGAGAGTCAGGGAGTGCGATGCTCCCTCACTCTTAAATATAGAAAAGAGGAAAGTAAAATGAAATTAATTAATGAATTACTCGGCATTGAATATCCAATTTTCCAAGGAGCGATGGCACAGATTTCAACCTCACAATTAGCAGGAGCTGTTTCAGAAGCTGGTGGTTTAGGTATTATTGCTTCAGGTGGCATGACCGCAGATCAATTAAGAGAAGAAATCAAAAAGACAAGAGAAATCACAAGTAAACCATTTGCAGTTAACGTGATGTTAATGATGGAAAATTGTGACGAAATTGTTGATGTTATTTTAGAATCTAATGTGAAGATAATCACAACAGGGGCAGGAACACCAAAGAAATACATGCCTAAATTAAAAGAAGCTGGCGTGATTGTAATCCCGGTTGTTCCAAGTGCAAAATTAGCAAAAAAAATGGAAGAGTTAGGCGTGGATGCCGTTGTGGCAGAAGGAATGGAAGCTGGTGGTCACATTGGTCAAGTTGCAACCATGCCGTTAGTTGCCGCAGTGACTAAAGCTGTATCGATTCCAGTTGTCGCTGCAGGTGGCTTTTCAGATGGTCGCAGTTTAGCAGCAGCTTTTGCGATGGGAGCAGCAGGAATTCAAATGGGAACCGTCTATCTTGCATCTGAAGAGTGTCCGATTCCAGCAAGCTTTAAAGAAAAAGTACTTGAATCCATTGAAACATCAACCGTAGTTACAGGTCGACGCAATGGTGCACCTGTCAGAACAATTCGTAATGCGATGACTGTCCATTATTTAGAATTAGAAAATCAAGATGTGCCTCGTGAAGAACTAGAAAAATTAACTATGGGCTCACTAGCCAAAGCGGTTGTCGAAGGCGATGTTGAAAATGGTTCGTTAATGGCGGGTCAAATCTTAGGCAATATTCACTCGATCCGACCAGTCGCACAAATTCATCAAGAAATCATAGAAGAATACCGCCAAATTAAATTACCGGTATTATAAACCAAACGATCAATAAAAATAAGTCCCTCCTCAATCACGCGATAAACGGTAGATTGAGGAGGGACTTATTTTTATAGTAGCCTCCTATTGAGTTAAACGCTCCAAAGCAATAACCTCTTATTGAAACGGTATTTTTAAAGCTGATACTCGGAGATAAGCTTGTTTCCGATAAAAATAAAAGAGCTATTTTTTCGAAAACCTTCTTATCTCTCGTATCACCTACTTTAAAAATAACCTCTTATCTCAAACGGTATAAAAAAATCAGGGATTCGGTCATAAGCCAAAATATTTTCAAAAGTAAAAATCACTTTTGAAATATTCTGTTCTTATGCATCGTCCCTGAACACTTTTTATTATAACCTCTTATCAAACGGTATTGTTGGAGCAACTGTTCGGAGTTAACGCAACCTATGGATAAAATTAAAAACCGATTTTTTCATAGGTTTTGTTAACTCTCACAGCTGACCGCTCCAAAGCAATAACCTCTTATTTCACTATTCTTAATTTTCCGGTGTTTGGGTTAATGACAAAGCCGCGGACTTCGACGTCTTTGGAGATTAATGGATGGTTGATAACAGCATCGACTGTTTTAGCAACGGATTCTTCAACGTTATCAAAGCCTTCCAACCAGCGGGCGGTATCGAAGCTATCCGAATTAAACGTTTCAAAGGCTTCTTTTGAAATCCCACGGTCTTTCATTTTTTCAAGTAAAGGAGAATTATCAACATGGCTCATTCCGCAATCATCATGTCCAATGACCATGACTTGTTTAATATCAAAGGCATAAATCGATACGACTAAACTACGAATCGTTGATCCAACTGGACTCGTAATCATGCCACCTGCATTTTTAATGGTCTTGGCATCGCCATTTTTAATGCCTAGCGCTGCAGGTAATAGTTCAGTTAAACGACTATCCATACAGGTTAAAATCGCTAATTTCTTATTTGGATTGCTATCGGTTTGATAGGGTAAGTACTCCTTGTTTTCTACAAAAGCTTCGTTGTACGATAAAATATCTTGAAAAACTTGTTTCATTTCCTCGTCTCCTTTAAATTAGCGTAGCGTGATAAAATTTTTCTTCTCCACGCTTCTAAATATTATAATAAAAAAGATGAGTAAAAGTAAAATGATTGAGACTCCACCAAGTAAGGTTTTCGTTGGAATGTCCGGTTGTAGAATACCTGCCAGAAAAGCACCGGAGACAGCCACAATCCAAATTAATAAATCAAGTGCAGGTGATTTCCAAGAGGTTTTCTTTTGTAAGAGTTGCGATAAGGAAGCACCAAGTGAATGAAGGACACCGGAAAAAAAGGTTCGGCCAACGATTTTATCTCCAACTTCGATTTGAATCGCATTTTGTAATCCCATGGCAATTGTTAAAGGTAGGTGCGTCCATTCTCCGGGGAAAGTAAAATGCAGCATGATATAGCTACTTAAAATCAAAAGGGTTTCGACTGATAAGATACTGATTAATTTATAATTAGGAAAATGACTTTTAAGTTGATCACCCAAAAAGGCGCCAAAAACAAAGCCTGAGATAATTAGTAAATAAGGGAAGGCTTGTTTAAAATGCCCATCGGCTAAATAAAAGGCGAAACGGGTTGAATTGCCGCTCATAAAAGATAAAAACATGCCGCCGATGCTAAATAAACCTAAAATATCAATGAAGCCAGACAGGCCACTGAGAAATAAAGCGAGAATTATTTTTCGTCTGTAATAAGGTTCGGTTGCTTTCAATAGTGATTGGTTCCTTTCGAATTTAAGTAGTAATAATCAGAAATTTAATAAAAAATTTATGCGTATCTAGTATAGCTTTTAATAGCGAAAAAGCCCACATTCTTAGTGAGAATCATTCTCACTTATCAGAAAATAGTGAAAATGTCAATGTTGAAAAATACAATATATGGTGGTAATATTCATTTAGTGATACTATATATTGTGTTTCATGAATTTTAAGGGGTGTTTTCAATGATAACAAATAAAATTGAGAATTTAAATACAATCATTCCTGGATTCCCAGGGATTTATCCGATTACAGCTGAGATGCAGCAACATTTTTCCGGTATTTCGCGTTTAATTATGCTTGATCGTTATGCCGCGAAAGACCCAACAGGAGAAACACTTGTTATTGGTGACTTAGTCGTTTTAACGACAAAACCCGATCCACAGTATCCGGCACGTGGGTTAGGAAATGTTATCGCTATTCAAGATGATATCTTGGAAATTGAAGTAGAAGAAGAATTCCGTAGTGCTTTGTCAGGCGAAGAAGCAAGTACGGGTCGTGTTTTTCGCCCAATAACTGAAATCGAAAAACCATTAGAACTTTATTACGAGCAAATTGCCAAACGTGTCGCGCATGGAATTGCCAAAGAAGAGCAATCACCTAAAAAATATGCAGCAGCTTTTGATGCTTTCTATGAACAATTAGTCAGTCAAAATCTCATTCCAGCAGGACGTGTTTTATATGGTGCAGGTACGGATTCACAGGTGACGTACTTCAACTGCTATGTCATGCCTTTCATTCATGATTCTCGCGATGGTTTAGCCAACCACCGTAAGGAAGTTATGGAAATTATGAGTCGTGGGGGCGGCGTTGGAACGAATGGGTCAACGTTACGTCCACGTTCGGCGATTGTCCGTGGGGTGAGTGGTAAATCTTCCGGTTCTGTTTCTTGGTTGAATGATTTAGCAAACTTGACCCATTTAGTCGAACAAGGCGGAAGCCGTCGTGGCGCTCAAATGATTATGATGGCTGATTGGCACCCAGATATTTTTGAATTTATTTTAGCGAAAATGCAAAATCCAACCATCTTACGTCACCTAATTCAAACGACATCAAATGCAACGATTCGCCGTTTAGCTGAAGAAAAATTACAGTTTACCCCACTTAATCCAAGTGAGAAAGCAGCATTAGAACACTTATTGCAATCAGATTTTGCTAAAGATGAAGCAAATCAAACATTTATCGCAGAGGCAAAAATGAAACTACAAGAAGGCGGGACTTATAGCGTCACAAATAGTGAATTCCTATCGGGCGCCAATATTTCGGTTTGTCTAACGAAAAATTTCATGGATGCGGTTGAGGCAGATACTACATATGCATTACGTTTTCCAGCAATTGAACAATATGATGAAACTCAAATGACTGATTATGACCAAAATTGGGCTGAAATCGGTGATGTGCGCGAGTGGGAAGCAACCGGTCGTAAGGTGAAGAGGTATCAAGAAATTAAAGCGCGTGAATTATGGGATTTAATTACTTTTTGTGCGACCTATTCAGCAGAACCAGGTATTTTCTTTATCGATAACGCCAACGAAATGACCAATGCCACGGCTTATGGTCAAAAAGTTGTCGCAACTAACCCTTGTGGCGAACAACCGTTAACGCCTTATGCAGTCTGCAACTTAGCGGCAGTCAACTTGGCGCACATGGTCAATAAAGAAACGAAATCAGTGGACTTTGAAAAGCTCGCGCATGCGGTCGAAACGAGCGTCCGTTTCCAGGATAACGTGATTGACGCCACACCTTATTTCTTTGATAAAAATGAAAAACAAGCCAAAGGTGAACGGCGTGTCGGATTAGGAGTTATGGGCTTAGCTGATTTATTAATTTATTGTGAAAAAACGTATGGTTCTGTTGAAGGCAATGCTTTAGTTGATCAAGTATTTGAAAAAATAGCGGTAACGGCCTATCAAACATCGATTGAATTAGCCAAAGAAAAAGGTAGTTTTCCATTCTTGATTGGTAAAACCGATGCCGAAACGCGAAAATTGCGCGAAAGGTTCATCGATTCGGGCTACATGAAAAAAATGCCAGCTGAAATTCGCGAAGGTATTTTAGAACATGGTATTCGAAACTCCCACTTATTGACGGTGGCACCAACCGGATCAACCGGAACAATGGCCGGGGTTTCAACTGGACTAGAGCCTTATTTCTCATTTTCTTATTTCCGTAGTGGTCGCTTAGGGAAATTCATTGAAGTCAATGCTGAGATTGTTGAAGAATATTTAGAAAATGAACCCCAAGCATCAAAAGCTGATTTACCAGAATTCTTTGTTTCAGCGATGGAATTGACACCCGAAGCTCACGTTGATGTTCAATGTGTTATTCAACGCTGGGTAGATAGTTCAATTTCGAAGACGGTCAATGCACCGCGTGGTTATTCGGTTCAACAAGTCGCAAAAATTTACGAAAATCTATATAGCGGTGGTGCAAAAGGCGGCACCGTCTATGTTGATGGTAGCCGTGATTCACAAGTTCTAACGTTAGAAGCGGTTGAAAATGATCAGACTGCCAACTTAGAAATTAAAACAGAAAATATTATTCATGAAATAGATGAAACGAATGAGAAATGTCCGATTTGTTTAGAAGGAACGATTGAAGAAATTGGCGGTTGCAGTACGTGTACCAATTGTAAAGTACAATTAAAATGTGGCCTGTAAGGAGGTTATGCGCGTGAAAATCTATACTAAAAGTGGCGATCATGGCAAAACAAGTATTATTGGTGGTGAACGACTGGCGAAGTCTGATCCTCGGATTCATGCTTATGGGAGCCTCGATGAAACCAATGCTTGGATTGGCGAAATCATTTCTCAATTAGCCGATGAACACCTTGAACTTCAAAAAGAGTTGTTACAATTGCAAGTTTTGTTGTTTGATATTGGAACTGATTTAGCAACTCCCGAGGGTATCCGTGATTATATCGTTAATCAACAACATTTATTAGAAGTCGAAAGTTTAATCGATGCCTACGCCAAAAAAGTCCCGCTGATTGAAAAATTTGTCTTACCAGGTGGTCACTTATTGGCCAGTCATTTTCATATTGCACGGACTGTGACACGTCGTGCGGAACGTGAAATTACGCAGCTAGTTAGCGATGGTATTCCGATTAATTTACATGCATTCAAAGTTGTTAACCGCTTGTCTGATTTGTTCTTCATCTTAGCCCGTTATATGAATTTTGTTTATGATGTCAAAGAACCTTTTTATGAACGAGCAGGGAAAGTTTTTCATAATGATTAATTAAAGCAAATAAAAGTAAAAGTAAATGTACTAACAAAGAACTAAGAAAAGTGGATAATATTCTGCTCATCTTGGTTCTTTATTGTTTAAAATACTAGTGCGAAAAGATAGCCCCTATCGTTGTAGAGAGCGTATACATTATGAGTCTTTTGTGACATAATAATATAATAAATAACTAAGATTGATAAAATTTGAGGATGAATATATAAGGGTGACGGTATCCTTTTTGAAGAAGGGAAAAAAGTTTATGAGTAAACGAGTAGGGGAATTTTTCATTACTAGCTGTTAATGAGTTGGATGCATCTATAGGTGAGATGTTGAAACTAACATCAGAACAAAAGAAGAAAAATTTAGTTCTCAGTGTGCCTGAAGCTATTCAAGAAGCGGCTACGAATCCTTTTGCAAAAGCATATTTCATTTGTCTCAATCAAGAAATCATTGGTTACACGGCAGTTGTTTTTGATGAAACAATTCCAGAACCTGATAAACGTAATTGGTTGTGGTAGTTTATGATTGATCAAAACCATCAAGCAAAAGGCTATGCCTCAAAAGCGTTAGTTTTAATCATTGATTATATGTTTCAGAATGCTAAAGAAAAAGTTATTACATTGTCGACAAAGCCAGATAATGAACCAGCGTTACAACTATATAAGAAATTTGGTTTTATTGAAACCGGAGAGCAAAATGGTAATAAGATTATTTTACAAAAATATTTAATATAATGGCACTAGAAAATATACATCCAGATAAAAAACTAACGGTTGCGGCTTCAATTACGGCACGACCCTTCTTTGAAAGTCAGGGTTATCAAGTTGTTCAACAAAATCAAGTCTTTATCAAAGACGTTCCTTTTGTTAATTTTTTAATGGAAAAATCAATATATTATACACCTTGAGCATATCGATTGAATATGATTCGAATTCGTACTAATATACAAATATAAAGAAACGGAGGAAACACTATGTTGAAGACAACAGGGATTCATCATATTTCATCAATCGTAGGTCACGCACAACGTAACGCGGACTTTTATGCAGGCTTTTTAGGATTACGTTTAGTCAAAAAAACACTAAATTTTGACGATAAAGAAAATTACCATCTATACTATGGAAATACTGATGCAAGCACTGGCTTAGTAACAACTTTCCCTTGGACAGACGCTGTAGAAGGCAGAATTGGCGATGGACAAGTTGGGGTTGCGAGCTACGCAATTGCGCCTGATAGTTTTGACTTTTGGCGAGACCGTTTTGTACAGTTTGAAATGCCATTTTTCGAGTATACTCGTTTTAATAAACCTCGGATTGGTTTTAGAGATCCAGACGGTTTAGAGTTAGAATTTATCGAAGGTGATTACAATACCGATATGTCTTGGGAGTATAATGGTGTGACAAAAAAAGATGCCTTTATTGGTATTCATAATGCTGCACTTTACTCAGGAGAACCTGAAAAAACATTAAAATTATTAACCGATGTAATGGGTTATGAAAAAGTGGACGAGGATGAAGAATTCATCCAATTAAAAGTCAACGATGATCTAGGTGGCGTGATTGAAATGAATAAAAAAACACGCGGACGAGGCAGAATGGGGATTGGAGCTGTTCACCATATCGCTTTTAAAGTCACAGCCGATGACATTCATGATTGGCGTGAAAAATTAATTAAAGCTGGTTACCAACCAACTGAAGTGAAAGATAGAAAATACTTCCAAGCATTATATTTTAGAGAAAAAGGCGGTATTTTAATTGAGTTATCAACACTTGGACCAGGTGCGACAGTGGATGAAACAGCTGAAGAATTAGGTAAAAACTTATTAATTCCACCACATTTTGTCGATCAAACAGAAGAAATCATAGCAAACTTGATGCCTGTAGAAGTAGAACCAATTACTAAAATGCGTGAATACGGTTATCGTGATCGCTACGAGTATGATGTTTTACAAAAGAAGGCTGAAATCAAAGGCAAGTTAGATCGATTAAAAGCAGTCAAAGAACAAAGGGAATTGACCCCAGCAGAAGAACGAGATTTAGAACTTTTGCGTCATTTATTAGTGAAAACAAAGTAAAGGAGACGTCTTATGAGACATATTCATATACCAGGAAAAAATAATCATGCAATCGTGTTATTACACGGTACAGGCGGTAGTGCCTCTAGTCTATTTGAAATTGGACAAAAAATTGATCCACAAGCAGCATTAATTGGCTTCCAAGGTGAGGTCGAAGAACAAGGAATGGCTCGATACTTTGCTCGTTATAGCGACGGTAGTTTTGATTTAAGAAGCTTGGCTAGTGCGACTTACGATTTTAAGGACACCTTAGAAAAAATGATTAAACATTACGGATTGGCAGATTTTACCATTACGGTTGTTGGTTATTCAAATGGCGCGAACTTAGCAGTCAATGTTTTTAAAGAATTTGAAAATATGCCGATTAATAATGCGCTATTGTTCCACCCATCACCAGTTCGTTCAGAAATTCCATTTAAACAACAAGAAGGTTTAAGAATGTTAATTACAAGCGGTGATAACGATCCATTTATTACCATTGAGCAATTTAACGAATTATTTGAGCAATTAAAAGCAGCCAACATTCAAGTTGAAACACTCGTTCATCATTATGGACACCAACTTACTTATGAAGAAATCGATAAAGCAAAAGAATTGATTGAAGAATAGAAAAAAGAATGCAAAGAGAGAAAAAAGTCACTCTTTGCATTCTTTTTTAATTTTGTAAATCAATGTCACGTAAAACTTGGTAGATCCTTTCACAGGAATGAGTATCCATGTGTGTATATAAATTTTTTTTGAGTAACTGTCGGTACTCTTTAGAAATAGTATTTTTACGTGTTTTTTGTAAAATCGCTAGTACTAATTCATCAGAATTGGTATAGACTGGTCCAGGTAAAAAAGAAGAGATTTTCTCGAACGCTCGTTGATCACTTATATCTTCTTCAAATTGATAGTAAAAGACTGGGCGTTTTTGTAGGGCAAAGTCCAAACCGACACTTGAAAAATCAGTCACCATAATCCCATGTTCTTTCATTAAATCTTGGATTGTATTAGATTCTGATTTTAAAATATTAATACCAGGAGCATAGAATAAATGACGGTATTTTCGGAAATTATTATGTAAATAAAAAGAAACCTTCAATCCTAATTTTTCAATAGATTCTTGAAAGAGTTCATTTGTTAAAAGTGCTTGGAATTCTTTGAAATAAGCTGTTTTTTTAAACGCTTCTTCCGAAAGATGCTCTTGTCCTTTACGCCAAGAAGGCATAATTAAAATTCGTTTTCTTCTGCGATAAGAATGCCAAAAAGTTGTATTTTTTAACAAGCGATCAAATCGAGCCAATCCAGTAATCTTAATTGCAGAATCAGGATAGAACAATTCAGCGTGAACCAAATCTTTCTCCCGTTGAGAAGAGACAATGAAGGTATCAATTAAATCAGGATTTGTTTTTTTTCCATACAAAGGCTCCAAATTTCTATAAGCAATAATACCATGCTGTAAAAAAATAGTGTGCGCATCATTTCGTTTTTCAATAGTCTTACTTGAGAATAAAGGCATGCCGTAACTTGGTGTGTGTGAAGAAATTAGGTAACTGGCTTTAAAAAATAATTTAACATGTTCAGGACTGCGAAATTCAACAATTCTTTCGGAATAGTCAGCCAAATTTTTAAAATCAGAGGATTCTTTCTCAATTACGTAATAAACATCGAAAAATGTGTCGTTTTTCATCAAATAGTTAAAAAATGCTAAAGCATTATCTTGGGCTTTATATGGATATTCGAAAAGTAAAACAATCGGCTTTTCTGTCCGTTTAGTAGGTGCTGCATCAAGGTAAACTTGGCTAGTTTCGTAAGGGATCATGTTGTACCTAGCAGAAAGATTTCCAAGCGGAGTCACATAAAAATGGCCAACAAAAGCCGATTCCTTTTTATATGAGGAATAAACTTCGATAGGCTCTTCAAGTGGAGATGCTAAACGAAAACGATAATCAGTTAGTGGCAAAAGGTCACTTTTAATTCGAATGAAAAAATCTACAATAGTTACTTCATAGTGGTAAAGATTAATGTTCTTAAAAAAAGAGGTAGAAAGTATTTGTTCATCAAAATTAAATAAAAAAGTATTTAGGAATATGTTATCTGTTTTCTGAGAAGTTTTGTTAATTGTTATAGGAAAAATAATTTGTTCCTTAGTATCTCGATTGACCATGATAAAATCAATAGTTTTTAAAGAAAGATGTTTTGTTTGAACTTCAAGTTTTAAATGGGGTGCACCTTCAGATGAAACAATTGCTTCGCTAGATAAGTGATACGCTCTAGCTGAAGGTACTTGATTCCACATAAATCGCAGTTTATTATCCAAACTAAAATATAAATAAATAGGATGGGTGTTCGTTTCTAAGAATAATTGACTCTTGACTATGATATTAAAGTCATCACTGGAAATTTGGTTTTTAACTTCACCGTAGTAAATAAAGGCACGTGATTCTTGATTTGGTTCCAATAGCTCAGTGACATTGTCGACGGATATTTTCCAACAGTTAGGGGCTTCATTTTCAAAAGGTAGTACTTGATTATTATTTTCAATCCTTAAGTTATTTAATTCAAAGCTAGCACTTTCAATATAAAACGATTGGTTTTTTATATACACTGTGATATTTTCCATGATGTAAACACCTCTTAGCATTTATAAGATTTCAATTATTATTATACCGTAAGTCTTAGAAGAATAGTGTGTGCTATTCGTCTAATAAAAAATAAAGTCCCCTGAGAAAATAGTTTCTCAAAGGGACTTTATTTTTTATTTATTAATTAAGCTTGTTCCAGTCATTTCAACTGGTTTCTCAACGTCTAATAGGTCAAGCATTGTTGGTGCTAAATCTGATAATGCTCCACCTTCACGTAATGTCACTTCATTTTTTGTCACAATTACTGGAACTGGGACAGTTGTATGAGCGGTATGTGGTTGACCATTTTCGTCAATTAATGTTTCTGAGTTACCATGATCGGCTGTGATGATTGCATAACCACCGCGAGCTAAAATGGCATCAACAACGCGACCTAAGCCTTCATCGACTGCTTCAATCGCTTTGATTGTTGGTTCAACCATTCCTGAGTGACCAACCATGTCTGGATTTGCATAGTTTAAGATGATTGCTTCGTGGTTACCTGCTTCGATATCGGCTACTAGAGCATCAGTGACTTCATAAGCGCTCATTTCAGGTTGTAAATCGTAAGTTGCTACTTTTGGTGAAGGGATTAAAATACGATCTTCTCCAGGGAATTCATCGTTACGTCCACCGTTCATGAAGAAAGTAACGTGTGGGTATTTTTCTGTTTCAGCAATACGTAATTGTTTTAAACCAGCGTTTGATAAAACTTCACCAATCACGTTTTTCATTTCAGTTGGTTCAAAAGCAGTAGTTGCGACGATTGTTGGTGAGTAGAAAGTCATTGTCACTAACTCGATGTCTTTTTTCGCACCACGATCAAAGTGTGCCCATTGATCTTGAGTTAATGCTTGAGATAATTGGATTGCACGGTCAGGACGGAAGTTAGCGAAAATGATGCCATCGTTATCTTCAATTGTTGCAACTGGTTGACCAGCTTTTTCGATCGCAACAGGTTCGATGAATTCGTCGTAAACTTCTTTTGCGTAACTTGCTTCTACAACTTCAAGTGCTGAAGCTGCACGCGGGCCTTGTCCATGAACAATAGTGTTATACGCTTGTTCAACACGTTCCCAACGAGTGTCACGATCCATTGCATAAAAACGACCAGAAATTGAAGCAATTTCACCAAAGTTTAATTCAGCTAAAGCTGCTTCTAATTGTTCAACGTAACCTTTTCCTGAAGTTGGCGAAACGTCACGTCCATCCATAAAGATGTGTAAGAAAACATTTTTTAGACCTTTTTCTTTTGCAACACGAACGGTTTCAATAATATGGCTAATGTGACTGTGAACACCACCGTCAGATAGTAAGCCAAAAACGTGTAATTTTGAGTCTTTTTCTTTTACATGGTCCATTACTTGATTAATTGCAGGATTTTTTTCAAATTCATTATCCATAATTGCTTTGTCGATACGTGTTAAACTTTGGTAAACGGTACGACCAGCACCAATATTTGTATGACCAACTTCTGAGTTACCCATTTGACCAGCTGGTAGACCGACATCTAAGCCAGAAGCTTTTAATTGTGTGTGGGGGTATTGGTTGTAGTAACGATCAAAATTTGGTTTGTGAGCAAGTGCAACAGCATTTCCGACAGTTTCATTTCGTAAACCAAAACCGTCTAAGATAATTAGAGCAACAGGTACATGTTTCGTCATGGAATATCCTCCTAAATTTAAATGAAAATTTTCATTATGTCATGAAACAACATCATATTAATAATAGCACTTTCTTTTGTTTTTTTCTAGGTTTTGCTAAAAAGAGTTAAGAAGTTTTTAAATCAGAAATTTCAGCGAAAATCATTGATTTGACACGATTGCAACCACCAGTTGACAACTTGCCTAGTGGGCTTTCTTGTAGCAATCGCTAGAATCATTGTATACTCATAGTGAAAAGGGAAAGAATTCTTTCATAAATGATGAAAAGGAGTGATAAAAATGTTAGGGGACAAGATTATTACCTTACGAAAAAAGGCTGGCTGGACACAAGAAGATTTTGCTAATCAACTAAACGTTTCTCGTCAATCAGTATCGAAGTGGGAAAGTGGCCAATCCATTCCAGATGTGGATAAAATTATTCAGATGAGTGAAATTTTTGGGGTGAGTATCGATTATTTATTAAAAGGGGAAGCAACGGAAACAAACGAGGAAATTGTTGTCGATCAAGAGTTTAAGAATACACGGTGGGTTTCATTAGAAGAAGCCAATGACTATTTACAAAAATCAGAAGCGGCAGGTGGGAAGATAGCGTTAGGTGTCTTTCTTTGTATCTTATCACCTGCATTTTTAATGTTTGCTCTAGCAAATGGTGCCAATCAATGGTTTGCTTTGGCACAAGAAGTATCATTAATTATTGGAGTTGTTGTTTTACTTGTCATGGTAGCGATCGCGATTGGCTTATTTATTACAGCAGGTGACCAATTAAAAGCTTACGAATACTTAGAAAAAGAAGTCTTTGAAACGAAATATGGGGTGACTGAAATGGTCAACGCTCATAAAGCCAATTATGATGGAACGCATACTCGATTAATGGTGATAGGAGTCATCTTATGTGTTATCGCAGCGGTGCCGGTGATTGTTAGTTCGATTTTAGATACGAAATCAGGCGCGATTTACCTCGGATTGATGTTAACCCTTCTTTTAGTCGGAGTTGGTGTTTATATTATGATTGAAACAGAAACCAAATGGTCTAGTTATGAAAAATTATTACAAGAAGGCGAATACAGTCGCAATAAAAAAGAAAGTCGTGGATTTTTAGAACCAATCGCTGGTGTCTATTGGCTAATTGTTGTTGCAGGTTATTTAGGCTATAACTTTTTAACTGGTGAATGGGGCAGAAGCTGGATTGTTTTCCCAGTTGCAGGTGTTTTATTTGGAGCCATCGCGATTATCTCTGAAGCGGTAAGTAAAAGCAGACATAACAAAAGATAAAAAAGTTTAAAAAAGGAGTCCAACAGAATGTGTGTTGGGCTCCTTTTTGAATCATGAATAGATATGCTTATTCTGAACGTAAGGCAATTGCGGCATCTTTTTTTGCTGCCATACGTGCCGGCATGTGACCGCCTAAAATTGTTAAAACGGTACTAACAATGATTAAAACAATAGCATGAATAGGATTTAAATGTGCGACATTTTTTAATTCTGTCATACTTAATAAAATGGCATTGATAGGAAACGTTAGAAGCCAAGCAATCACGATGCCGAGTGTTCCTGAAGCAACACCGAGAATAAACGTCTCAGCATCAAAAACACGGGTGATATCTTTTTTACGGGCTCCTAAAGCCTTTAACACACCAATTTCTTTTGTCCGTTCAATGACTGAAGTGTAAGTGATGATGCTAATCATAATCATACTTGTGACGAGTGAAATGCCCGCAAAAGCAACCAGAACGTATGTAATTGCGTCCATAATCCCACCAGTTAGGCTAGTCATCGTGCCCGCCAAGTCACTATAAATAATTTTATCTTCTTTTGACTTTCCTTCATTATATGCATCTAGATAAGCTAGGACATCATCTTTTGCTTCAAAGTTATTTGGATAAATATAAATATTTGTCGGGAAACTTTCGCCACCTAAGAAGGCAATCAATTGTTCTTTTGTAAAATCATCCAGTGGTTCGTTGGTCATCACATTGGTTTTACTATTCAGCTGAGCTTGAACAATCTCAGAGTTTTTATTTTCTTCAATAATCATTTCGGCTAACGTGTCACTATAGGCGATGCCGGGTGCGAGTAAATCCATCGTTGCATCGGAGTCAACGCGTAGGACACTCGTAATCGTTAGCGTTTGATTGTTGTTATTTTTATAAAGGTCTTGTGTGATTTCGGTTGGGATGAAGTTTCCGGTCGGTAATTTTGTATAGTAGTCATCATTTTGAACGAGTTGAATAGTCGTGCCAACGAAATCTTCAAAGTTGATTTTTTCGCCTTCTTTTACGTCAAATCCAAGGTTTTTTAACGCATTAATGTTGGTTTTATTGTTTTTATCAACGACTAAAACAATATCAGTTGCCGCTTTTGGATAACTTCCGGCTAATAATTGATAGTTTTGTTGTAAAAAACTATCTTCACTTTCGACTAATTCTCTAGGAAAAGTTGAAACGCCAACACCCATCGAAGCATTCATTGCCGACATACCAGTTGTCGTCGCTGATTCATTTGAGAAACGAACCGCTTGATATTTACTATCAATTTCGCGAACCAAATTCATGCTAGTCGTCCGTGCGTAACCAATATTTCGGCTTAAATTCGGATCGAGGTCTTCCACATAATCAATGAAATCTTGATTAATTTTATTTAAGTGTTGAACTGCATCTTCTTGCCCTTTTTGAACAGTGAAGTAAGAGGTATCAGGAAATTCTTCACCTTTTGAAGTCGGATGTTCCATTGCCGATAGTTCCGCTGCGACTTGTGAAATGGTCACTGGAAACTGTGCCAGTGTTTTTGATTGGGTGTCATTAATTTGAGCCTGGAAACCTGTTGAAAGCGATAAGACCACAGCAATACTAATAATACCGATACTTGAAGCAAAAGCAGTTAAAAAAGTCCGTCCTTTTTTCGTCCGAATATTGTTGAAAGACAAACGTAGAGCAGTTGAAAAAGACATTTTTGTGCGCTTGAATTCAAAAAGCGCGCCTTTTTCACCTTCAATATGTGGATTGGAATCGGATTTCACTTTTCCGTCTGAAACTTCAATAATTCGATTAGCATATTCATGAGCTAACTCTGGATTGTGGGTGACCATAATAACTAGTTTTTCCTTAGAAAGGCCTTTAATTAGTTCCATAATTTGAACACTTGTCTCAGAATCGAGTGCGCCAGTGGGCTCATCACACAGTAAAATATCAGGATCATTGGCTAGTGCACGGGCAATCGCGACCCGTTGCATCTGACCTCCGGAAAGTTGATTCGGTTTTTTGTGCATATGGTCTTTTAAGCCGACACGAGTCAAGGCGTCGATGGCTTTTTGTTTGCGTTCTTCTTTGGAAATACCACTTAGAGTCATACCGAGTTCGACGTTATCGATGATTCCGAGATGGGTAATTAGGTTGTAACTTTGAAAAATAAAACCGATTGAATTGTTACGATAGGCATCCCAGTCGCTATCTTTAAATGATTTGGTTGAAGTGCCATTAATAATTAAGTCCCCTGAATCATAATTATCAAGGCCTCCGATGATATTTAAGAGGGTTGTTTTACCTGAGCCACTCGTTCCTAAAATCGAGACAAATTCCGTTTTACGAAAAGCCACTGAAACACCATCAAGTGCTTTGGTGACTGTATCTCCGACGGTGTAGTGCTTTTTAATATTTTTTAGTTCTAACATCTATTTAAGTCCTTTCTCGTCCCTAACACATCCATAGTACAGGTTACTATTAGACTACGTCAAACAAAGCGCGAAACTTTCATGAGAAATTCAAAAATTGGAAGGGTGAAGCAGTCAAGCAAACCCGCTTTTTCCCAACTGCTTTCTCATAATCAAAACGTCTTTATTGGATAAGAGTAATTTTCTACCGTATAATGACATTATCAGATATTTTGGAAGGAGAATCATTTCATGGGACTATTAGTAGAAGGTAAGTGGCAAGATCAGTGGTATGATACGAAAAGTACAGGTGGACATTTTGTTCGTAAAGATTCACAATTTCGTAATTGGATAACAGCTGATGGTAGCGCAGGACCAACGGGTGAAGGTGGCTTTAAAGCTGAACCGAATCGTTACCATTTATATATTTCATATGCTTGTCCGTGGGCAAGTCGGACGTTAATTATCCGTAAATTAAAAGGGTTAGAGGATATGATTTCATTATCTGTGGTGAATCCTTATATGGGAGAAAATGGTTGGACGTTTGAACCAGGTGAAGGGGTAATTGCCGATCCATTATTAAACGCGGATTATTTATATCAAGTTTATACGCATGTTGATCCAACGTACAGTGGGCGTGTAACGGTTCCTGTCTTATACGATAAAAAGACTGGTAAAATTGTAAATAATGAGTCATCTGAGATTATGCGCATGCTTAATACAGCATTTGATGAAGTTGATGCGACGCCAGGAGATTATTATCCAGAAGCTTTACGTGCAGAAATTGATGCGATGAACGATAAAGTTTACCATGGTGTGAACAACGGTGTTTACAAAGCGGGATTTGCAACGAAACAAGAAGTTTATGAAGAAGAAGTACAAAAACTATTTAGCGTGTTAGATGAATTAGAAGAACACTTAAGCACGCGTAAATATTTAGTGGGAGAGCAATTAACGGAAGCGGATTGGCGCTTATTTGTCACACTCGTTCGTTTTGATTCTGCCTACTATGGCCACTTCAAATGTAATATTCGTGAATTAAGAGAATATCCGAATTTATGGCGTTACACGAGAGAATTATACAACTATCCAGGTATCAAAGAGACAGTCAATTTCTACCATATCAAACATCATTATTATGGCAGTCATCCGACAATTAACCCAAATCGAATCGTACCGTTTGGACCGATCTTAGACTGGAGTCTTTAAAAACAATCGATAAAAATGAATCCATTAAAGGAGCTATGACGTTGTCACAGCTCCTTTTTTGATAGTTTCTTTTTGGATTATTTCACTAAATGTGTTAGCATTTGTAATAAAAATAGGACAAGTATTAGTTAAGGGAGAGTGGAACGATGAGAATCTTGAAATGGTTGTTAATTATAGGTATCGTAGCACTCGTTCTTCTTTGTATTTATGCTTTTAAAATTGAACCTCGTCTAGTAACTGTCAGCCGATTAACTTTAGAACATGGGAATAAAAAAGAACATACGATGAAGGTTGTACAAGTTTCAGACACCCAACTTTCCAAAGCCTACTCGGCCAAACGTTTAGCTAAAATTGTGCAAAAAGTAAACGCTGAAGAAGCGGATATTCTGGTTTTCACGGGTGATTTATTTGATGATTACGAAAAATATGGACCAGTTGAGGAAATGATTCAGGCGTTAAGTGCCATGACAGCAACAACGGGGAAATATGCGGTTTGGGGCAATCATGATTACACTGATGGTTCAGAAGCAATCTATGAAGATACTATGACTCAAGGTGGCTTTCTCGTTTTGAAAAATGAGGGAGAGACGTTAAACATGGCGGATGGTGGCACGGTATTTATTGGTGGACTGGATGATTCGCTTCATGGACAAACGGCACCGAAAAAATTGTTATCCTATCGTGAAAGGTACGACTACTCGATTATTCTTACGCATGAACCGGACATCGCTGATGAATTTATTCATACGGAGACACAATTAGTCTTAGCTGGGCATAGTCATGGCGGACAACTAAACTTGCCATTTATTGAATCACCAAGACCATTGTATGCCCAAAAATATAAAAAAGGGTTGTATCAACTCTCTGATGATTTATCTTTATATGTGAACAGTGGATTAGGCACAACTTTTATCCATGCCCGATTTAGAGTACCACCAGAAATCAGTTCTTTTATAATAACATTTTAAAAAGCAGACTGGCATTTCAATTGAGATGCCAGTCTGCTTTTTAATTAATTGTTCCACAAAATGTTTCACGTGAAACGAAGCCAGTTATTGATTTTTGGGCAAGCGAATTGTAAAGGTGACAAGGTTGTCTTCGCTTGATGCCGTTAATGTACCGTCAAATGCATCGATGATTTCTTTGGCGATTGGGAGTCCCAGACCAGTGCCGCCGCTACTCGTGCTACGTGAAGTGTCCATCCGATAAAAAGGTTCAAAAATACGTTCGATTTTTTCAGGTGGAATGGTGGGCCCACTATTGCTGAGCGTAATATTGATAGCGTCATCGACAAATAAACTCAGAACAAGTGGAGTATTAGGATAGCTATAGTTAATCGCATTACGGATTAAATTATCAAAGACTCGCTCCATCTTTTCTAAATCAACGGTTGCCTGACAGTTTTTTTCGATAGCTAACTGCCAAGTTAAATTTTTCTCCGATAAAATCGGTAAAAATTCGTAGCTCATTTGTTCTAACATCAGACTTAAATCAACGACTTCTTTATTTAAAACGATGGTCGTTAAGTTGAAGCGGGTAATTTCAAAAAACTCAGCAATTAATTGCTCAAGTCGATGGGCTTTATCTAAGGCAATTCCTGTATAACGAGCACGAGAAGTTGCTGAAAGATCAGGCTCTTCTTGCAGTAAAGTTAAATAACCGATGACACTCGTTAAAGGCGTCCTTAAATCATGAGCTAAATAAACAATTAAGTCGTTTTTCCGTTGTTCGGCTTCTTTAGCAGCTCGTTGATTGCGGTTGTTTTGTTCGCGTAATAAATTCATTTCTTCTTGCACACTAAATAAATCGCTAGAAAGATAAAGCTGTTTTTCCGGTTCGGCTAATAATTGACTTGTTCCCTGTGTGAGCTCGTTCAAATAACTGGCCATTTTCGTAATAAAATAAATGGTTGTCACTACCCAAATCAGTAAGAGTCCCGCAACAACAATTGCGGTTAAATTATCACCGACGAATGACAAGAAAGGATAGAAAAAATCATAATCTTGCCAAACACGTTGCAGTAAGAAGCGGCGAAGAAGCAAAGGTGTTCCTCCTAAGATGAGTGACAGAATGAGGATGGTGAGGAAATATTGGATTAAGATTTTTTTGACTAATGGATTGATGTACATTTTATTTTTCAATGAGATAACCAACTCCCCAAATGGTTTTAATGAATTTTGGTTTACGTGGTTGTTCGCCTAGTTTTTCACGTAGACGGGCAATATGAGCCATGACAGTATTGTTGTTGTCTAAATATTTTTCTTGCCAAACGGCTTCAAATAAGGTTTCAGAAGAGACAACGGTTCCTTGATTTTCAAATAAGTGCTGTAAAATTTTGAACTCAAGCGGTGTAATTAAAATTTCTCTTTCATTTAAAAAGACTTTATGACTATTTTTGATTAAAACTAAACCATCTTTGGCGAATTCTTCCTCAGTAACCGTTGCTTGATTGGCTAAGTTGTAGCGTTTAAAACGGCGTAATTGCGTTTTGACACGAGCGACAACTTCGAGCGGATTAAATGGTTTCGTAATATAATCATCGGCACCTAAAGTCAGACCGGTAATTTTATCCAAATCTTCACCTTTAGCGGTTAACATTAAGACTGGGAAGAAGTAGTGTTGTCGAATCGCTTGCAGTAGTTCAAAACCATCCAATCCCGGCATCATTACATCTAAAACGGCGAGTGAGACTTCGTTTGTTTGGATAAATTCAAGGGCACTTTGTCCTTCATAAAATGTTTGGACATTGAAGCCATCATTTTGTAAAAAAGTAGTCATTAAGTTTGCGATTTCTTTTTCATCGTCGACTACGACAATTGTTTCCATGCTTGTTTCCAACCCCTTTTCGTAACTTTGCTTTATTATAACGTAGAATTCTTTAAGATGCATGGATTCGTCAGTTGCCAATACGCATTAGTTTAACAAAAAAACAAAAGAAGTGTTCTTTTCTTTCTGCGTATTTCCTGACAAATTTATGACAAAAAAGCGTGACAGTCGCGTCACGCTTTTTATTTATAAGTCTTCTTTTCGAGGGCGAGGATCAGTGAAGTAATTAATCTCTTCCTTGTATTTGATTAAAGCTTTATCCCAAACAGCGGGGGCATTCATCACGCAAGAACGGCCATTTAAAACATTGCCAACTTGATAATCGACACCTTCTTCTAAAATATTTAAGACACGATCATAACGTTGCTCGAAACCATTAAAGTCATGACGTAAAACATTCATGGTGATTTTTTCGTTAGACTCTAAAGTGATTTCATAATCGTAGTTGGTGGTAAATAAGTATTCGGGTAAGATTTTCTCTTCAACTCCATGCATACTTGTGTTGCGAGCAAAAGGTGCACCAAGCATCACAATTTTTCCACCACGGCGATAAGCTTCACTTAAAGGTGAATTGACCCCAACTGGCGTATGATCTTTGTAATGGTTTTTAGTAAAATCTTCCGCGTCTTTACCCCAAACAGCTAAGCTATGAGTTGGATGGACACTGCGAATCACATCTTTTGATAAACGCATTGTTTCTGGCAAAATACCGATACAAACCGGTGTATTAGCGACATCAAAAATACGATTTTCAATATTGACGTTTTCGTAACTAAAAGTAGGGACAATTAACGTTCCTTCTGAAACGGTTTCTTTTAAGGCTTCAATCACAGCTTCCGGGCCACCTTCAATTTGGTCATCGCCACGCAAGCTATTGTACGAAGAATGAACCACGATAATATCGTCTTTTTTAACGCCAAGTTTACGTAAATCTTCAATAATTTGTTTTGGATTTAACATGGAATACCCCTTTGAATTTATATTTTTGAAAATACTCTATCCCTATTCTATCTGGCTTTGAAGACGGATGCAATCAACAAAATAGCGAAGGCGAAAAACAAGTGAGAAAAGGTGATTTTTGATAGTTTTCATCTTAGACAAATGATAAGATAAATTCAGAATTTAAAAACATAGAAATTAGGAGAAGTAAGCACTTATGGCCGTTTTATTTTTAACAATTATTTATGTCACTTTTATTAGTTTAGGTTTACCGGATTCCTTATTAGGCGTTGGTTGGCCAGAAATGTATCCCGAGTTTGGCGTCCCACAAAGTTTTGCTGGGATTGTTTCGATGACTATTTCCTTGGGGACGATTGGATCAAGTTTTTTTAGTGGTAAATTAATTCGACGTTTTGGTACCGGGAAACTGACTGCGTTTAGTGTTTTAGGAACAGCATGTGCTTTACTGGGATTTTATTTAGCCCCACATTTTATTTGGTTATTGGTGGCAGCAATTCCTTTAGGTTTAGGTGCTGGTTCTGTGGATGTGGGCTTAAATGATTACGTGGCTCGTCATTATCAAGCGCATCACATGAATTGGCTTCATAGTTTTTGGGGAATTGGTGCATTAACCAGTCCTTTAATTATGTCACGCGTTTTATCCCAAGGTGCTTCTTGGCGTTATGGTTACTTAGTTGTCGCAAGCATTCAATTTGCGTTAGTGATTGTTTTATTTTTAACCTTGCCGATGTGGCGGACACGTGAACCGCGGATTTCGGTTAAAGCGACTGCGACCGAAGAACAACCGCTGGAAGAAATTCGATTTTTAACATTTATTCAATCAAAAAAAGTGCGTGCTGCGCTATATGCTTTCTTTTTATACATTGGCGTCGAAGCGACTGTTGGTTTGTGGTCAAGTAGTTATTTAATTCATGCTAAAGGGATTGACAGTGCTCGGGCAGCGATTGCCGTGTCTGGCTTTTTTGGATTTATTATGTTCGGTCGTTTAGTTTCTGGTTTCGTTTCGATGCGTTTAACGAATCGCCAACTGATTCAAATCGGTCAAGTTCTGATTGTCGCAGGGGGAGTTTTGTTGTTTGTTGCGACAAGCTATTCGCTATTATTGCTAGGAATTTCTCTTATTGGTTTTGGTTGTGCACCGATTTTTCCAGCAATGTTACATGATACACCGCAACGCTTTGGTGAAGAAGTTGCTCAACAAATGATGGGCGTACAAATGGCGGTTTCCTATACCGGCTCGGTTGTTTTACCACCACTTTTTGGATTTGTCGCACCCAAAATAGGGATTCAAACCTTACCGATTTTCTTAATTGTTTATGGTATTCTTATGTACCTAGCCTCTGAAAGATTAAATCGGAAAGTCGATCAAGATCAGGCAATCAGTGAATAAAAAAGGTTGAGGGACGATACTGTCGTCTTTCAACCTTTTTCTTTGTTTATAATTGATTATAAAGCATTTTTGCATCGCTTAAATTAAACTGTTCGGTACTTGGGTCACCGTTTGCTCTAGCAGAAATCAATAAGTATAACTCGCCGTCAATTTCAGCGATACTTGCTAAACAAAGCCCAGCATCTTTCGTGTAACCCGTCTTGCCTCCAAGTAATGTACCACGATTTAAAGCTAAATCATTTTTTTCTTTTAGTAACGTGCTAGCTAAGTAATAGCCGTTTGGAGAAAAGGGGCTGGCGATGGTTTGGTATTCAAAGGTCGTAAAGATATGATAGAAGTTTAGATTTTTTAATGCTTTGGTTAATAAGATTCGTAAATCATTGACGGTTGAATAGTGCCCTGATTGATCGAGCCCAGTGGCGTTTTTAAATTGTGTCTGACTCATATTTAAATCTTTGGCGTATTGATTCATTTTCTTCGCAAATTCTGCTTCACTACCGGCTAACCAATTGGCTACGATAATCGCTGCATCACCACCTGAAGGTAGCAAGATACCGTACGCAAGATCGCGCACGGTGACTTGATCGTTTGGTATAAATCCAGACAAGGAGGCACCTTGAGCGGTTAATTCATTTATGACTTGTGGATCAACGGTTAAATAAGCATCTAAACTTGGCGCTTCCGTTAATAAAATATAAGCGGTCATTATTTTTGTTAATGAAGCAATGGCAATTTTTTCATCTTTATTTTTTTCATAGATGATCTCTTGGGTATCAAGTTTTTCTAAAATAACATTGGCACTATGTAGGTTTGATGAAGTCAGTCCATAGGCATTTTGTTCGTGGTTAAATAAGAAATTTGCTGCTTTACTTGGTAAATAGAAACGGACGAGCAAGGCTCCGAGACCAAGTAATAGTAGGTAACGGAAAATTTTGTGACGCTTTTTCATTAAAATCCCTCTTTTATTTGAATTGTTTACTATAAAAAGCATAACAAAAGGGGATTGATGAATGTTTCGGAACTTCTGATAAACTTCTTACGATTTTCTGACAATCATTTAAAGATAGAAAAACTGCCAATTTCTTATATGCTAAGAAAAAGACAGTATACTTTGTTAATCAATGATTTCAGCTTGACCGGAAGCTTCTATGGCAGCTAAATGATCGAGCATTTGTTGAATGACTGTATCTGGATGACGTTCCCACGTCTTAAGTTCTGCGACAACTTTCAGAGGCTGTTCAGAACGGTAAGAACGGGTTGGATTTCCTGGGAAACGTTTATCGGTCAGATTAGGGTCATTTTCAAATGCACCCAAAGGTTCAACTAAATAAATATGTTCGCGTCCCTCGCCTTTTTCTAACTCTGCTCCCCACTTAGCAGCGTCCAGTGTGGCGGTAAAATAAATATAATTAGAAATTCGTTCTTCTTCAAAGTTCGATTCATTTTTTGGTTTCAGTAACTCGCCTAGAGCCAACTTTGCTTTTGTACCGTGAAAGAATGGACCTCGATCGAGTACGTTTATTTGTTTTGCCATAAAAAGACCTCCATGTGGATTGGTTGAAGCCTTATTTTACTCTTTTTTAGTTGGAAAAACGAGGAAATTTAACTATCTTAGTGGGAGTTAATGGATTGGGGGCATTTAAATGAAAGAATATTCGATAGAAGAGTTATTAGCGGCCAAAAAAGAAGGAGGTTGCGCGATGTCAATAACAGACCGTATTATTTTAAAAGGCATGAAGCAAAACAATTTGAAGAATGTCATATTAGAAATACCAAAAAATAAAATTACAATTTTTACTGGTGTTTCCGGTTCAGGTAAGTCTTCAATTGTATTTGATACGATTGCCAATGAAGCAGGGCGTCAAATGAACCAAACGTATAGCGCATTTGTGCAAGGTTTTTTACCGAAATATGAAAAGCCTGATGTCGAAAGTATCGAGAATTTATTACCGGCTTTTATTGTCGATCAAAAGCGTTTAGGTGGGAATGCACGCTCAACCTTAGGGACAAGAACCGATATTTATACTTTTTTACGTTTGCTCTATTCACGGATAGCAACACCATTTGTAGGCTATTCTCAGGCCTATTCCTTTAATGATCCTGAAGGCATGTGTGAAACGTGTCAAGGAATTGGTAAAGTGATTGCACCCAATTTTAAGAAAATGGTTGATTTGAGCAAGTCTTTAAACAACGATGCTGTACTATTCCCCCAATTTGCTAAAGGAACTTGGTATTATAACTCATTTGCAGAATCAGGCCTTTTTGATAAAGATTTGCCATTAGATCAGTATCTAAAGGAGTTACTCGATAAGTTGCTTTATGGTCATGGTGAAAAAGTAGTTGTTCCTTATAAAGATGGAACTTTTAAAACAGACTATGAAGGCATTATTTATAAATTCCGTCGTCTATTTATTGAACGTGATTTAAGCAAGCATTCAGAAAGCACCCAGCAAAAAGTTGCAGAATTTACCACGTTTGATATGTGTGAAGCGTGTCAGGGGCAACGTCTAAGTCCGAAATCGCTAAGTAGTACGATTCATGGCAAGAATATCAATGATGCTGTTCATATGGAATTAAGTGAACTCTTGGCGTTTATTCAAGCGATTACCAAGGCAGATGCACAACCGATTATTGAAGAAATGTCGAAACGCCTGCAAAATTTAATTGATATGAAACTCGATTATTTGACGCTATCACGAGAAACAACGACTTTATCAGGTGGAGAATCACAACGAATTAAAGTCGTTCAATATTTAAATAGCAGTTTAAACAATATTATTTATATTTTTGATGAGCCGAGTACGGGCTTGCACCCAAGAGATGTCCAAAATTTAAAGCATATGCTGCAAAAATTACGTGATAAGGGCAATACGATTTTAGTTGTTGAACACGATCCAGACGTGATTGAAGTGGCGGATCTGATTGTTGATGTCGGACCGTTAGCTGGTAGTCATAGTGGTGAGATCATGTTTACTGGAACCGTTGAAGAACTAAAGGTTACCGATAATTTAACGGGGAACTATTTAAATCGAACAGCCGCATTAAATGAAAATCCGCGTCAAGCGACAGAGTTTTTTGAAATTAAAAATGCGACCACGAATAATTTGAAAAATGTGACTACCAAAATTCTGAAACATCTTTTCACCGTGGTAACGGGTGTTGCCGGTTCTGGTAAGAGCTCGCTGATTTTTAGTGACTTTATGGAGCAACACCCCGAGGCAATCGTGATTGACCAAAGTGCTTTACATAAATCAAATCGTTCAAATTTAGCGACATATACTAAGATTTTGAATACGATTCGCGATATTTATGCGAAGAAGCATCAAGTGGATAAGACCTTGTTTAGTTTTAACTCAAAAGGTGGTTGTGAAAACTGTAAGGGTAAAGGCTATACCTTTACCGATTTAGCTTTTATGGAAGGTATTAAAACGACTTGTAGCGTCTGCCAAGGCTCACAATATAAAGAGGAAGTGCTGCAATATAAACTCGATGGCTATAATATTGTTGAAATTTTAAAAATGACCGTGAGCGATACCTTGGCCTTTTTTGAAAACAATAAAATTACGAAAACATTAGCTACGCTAGAGAAAGTTGGTCTTGGATATCTATCACTGGGACAAATGATGGATACCTTATCGGGTGTGGTGAGTGTCAGCGAATCAAACTCGCCAGTGAATTACATAAGTCGGGTAATCTCTATATTTTAGATGAACCGACGACAGGCTTGCATATGGCTAACGTCAGTGAGTTACTCGAGCTATTACAGAAACTGGTTGCCAATGGCAGTTCCGTGATAGTCATTGAACACAATACCGATGTGATGCGCCAAGCCGATTGGATTATAGATATCGGACCAGAAGCCGGTAAAAATGGTGGCGAAATCATGTTCTCCGGTTACGTGAAAGATATGAAAAATGTCAATTCGATTATCGCAAAGTATTTATTTAATAAAAGGTGATAAAAAGTGTGATCAGCGACAAGAGATAAGAGGGCATTAGAAAAAATCGTTTTTTGATTTTATTCTAATGGCCACTTATCTCCGCAGTCGCTACACTTTTTATCCCGTTCAATAAAGGTGATAAATGAAGCGTTTTGTGGCGAGTAGTAAGCCAATAATCGTTTGAAAGTGTCCTTTACTTTCACAAAGATTCTAGCTTATTACCGAGCCGCAGCATCATTTATCCCGTTCAATAAAGGTGATAAATGAAGCGTTTTGTGGCGAGTAGTGAGCGAATTAGGATGCGCAAAGGCGTATCCTTTTTTTTTGCTAGACGAATCACGTGTATTCCTTTAAAGTGAAAGAAAGAGATATACAGCACAAGGGAGGAAAAGAAATGAATTTTGGGATTATTGGCTATGGAAATATTGCGAGACGTTTTTTTCAAAGTATTCAACATACCAAAGACGGGAAAGTCATAGCGATTGGATCAAAGTCGCTATCACACAACCAAAGATTCAAGCAAGAACATCCAGAGATTCAAATTTATGCAACGTACGAGGAATTATTAGCAGATCCAAAGATTGATGCAATTTATCTTGCTTTGCCACATCAATGGCATAAGGAGTGGTCGCTCAAGGCGTTAGAATGTGGCATTCCTGTTTTATGTGAAAAACCGGCTGTTTTAACAATCGATGCAATGCAAGAAATTATGACGGCATCGAAACAAAATCAAACGCTTTTTATGGAAGCTTTTAAAACCAAATTTAATGAAGGGTTCGAACAATTAAAAGTCGATATGAAACAATTAGGGACTATCAAACAAATCGAGGCAAGTTTTTGTTTTGATGCGGGAGAAAATCTGGGTACTACTTCATATTTATTTCAAGCCAAGCAAGGTGGGGCATTAAATGATGTAGGCACGTATTCAATCGGTTTTGTTCAAGCGTTAATTGAAGGGGAAATTGAACAAATTAAAGCACAAGGCGCTATTGTGAATGAGATTGATGAGTATTTCCGATCAGAGTTAATTTTTGAAAATGGGACAAGAGCAATCGTTGAAGGTGGCATTGACCGTGAGAAAGAACGAATCGCTCGCATTATCGGTGAGTATGGAACGATTAGTATTCCTTTTTTCTATCGCTTAGATCAATACACAATACAATTAACCAATCAGGCAGCAATTACTCGTCATTTCCCGATTCAAGGCGATGATATGACGCTAGAAATTCAACATTTTATGGATGTCTTAAAAGCCAATCAAAGCGAATCAAGCGCTCATAGTTTGGATGATACGTATCGAATTATTGAAACAATGGAAAATATCCGAAAAAAAATGTAGCCCTTCAAACGAAGAGCTACTTTTTTTAATTAATACCACAGTTTAAATAAGCTTGTTCGATAATCCAGCTCAGTTCCACAGCGGTATCAATCCCGTATTCTTGTGGATTTGGTAGGCTAGGATTATCAACTAGTTGTGAGAAGACAGCAATTGGGTAAGGATGTTCGGCTAAACTTGAACCATCAATCACTGTTTTTGTTTTATAATTTTCGTTCACTTCTGATTGGATGACGATCGTATCTTCTTCTGCGCCAGGTGAACCATAGACAAGGATGGAGCCTTGTTGTCCAATGACTTCTAAGAAATTTTGTCCAACAGTTGTCATAAATGAAGTATAAGCCGTACCAATTGCTTTGTTTTCAAATTTCATAACAGTGGTTGAATTGTCCTCAATTCCTTTATCGCCAAATTGGGTCATCATGGCTTTGACCTCAACGGGCTTGCCGCATAAATAAGGCAACATTGCCAAACCGTGGCAACCAAGGTCAAGTGTTGCACCACCACCAGATTGTGTTTGATCATACCAGTACGCGGGTAGCCAATCATTTAGGACGCCGCTATGTGCCCGACGGAAATAAACCGAAACGACATCACCGATTGTACCTGCATCAATTTGTTCTTTAACGAATCGATAGCTACCTGAAATCAATGATTCTAAAGATAAGACAAATCGACAATCGCTTTTATCAAGTGCTGCTTTAATTTCTAGTGCATCGGCATAATTCGTTGTTAATGGTTTATCGACAAAAATATGTTTGCCATGGGCAATCGCTGCTAGAATAAGTGCCTTATGTGTGGTTGTCGGAGCCTCAATAACAACTGCTTGAACATTTGGATCAGATAAAACTTTTTCTAAATTTGCTTCATAAGGTGCACCGTATTTTTTGGCGGCTTTTAAACCTCGTTCTTCAATGGAATCCCAAACATAGAGGCATTCATCTTGTGAAATTTGATTTAAAAATCCTTCAGTGTGAACGTGCCAATCAGTTAATAATGCGTATTTCAAGTGAGTCATCCTTCCTATCAAAAAATTGAAACCACTTACATTATAAAATTCGAGTAAAGGGAAAACAATGGAATATCCCCTTATTCTTGATGTAAAAAAACGAGTTTATTTTCAGAAGAGTTTGTTTCAGAAAATTGATAGTGTGGATGGTCAAATGATTTGAGTCCATCAAGTGTGGTAATTTGATTTTCGGCTAAATAACGGACCATTTCGCCGCGAGCCATTTTAGCTAAAGTCGCTTTGACTTTGAGTTTGCCATCGATTTGATGCATAAAAGCAATTTCAATTAAGCGGTCATCGGCTTGTAAATAAGGCGTTAACGTTTTAGCATATTCTTTTGAAGCCAAATTAATGATTGGCTGTTTATCTTTAAAAAGGGTCTCGTATAATTTTTCTCCCCAGAAATCATATAAGTGTTTTGAGTTTTCAACGGAAAGCGGGGCCTGCATTTCTAACCGATAAGGGACAATGCCATCAAAAGGTCGTAAAATCCCATAAAAACCAGAAAGAATTCGAACGTTTTCTTGGACGTATTCGAGGGCTGTTTCGGTAAATAATTCGGGTGCCATGTATTGATATTGCAAACCTTTATAACTAACAATGGCTGGTGTGGTATTAAGGTTAAAATCCATCTTCTGAATGCGTTCATAATTTTCGAGTGCCAAAGGAGCGCTGCATTTCCAAAGTTTTGTGACTTCTTCTAGCGAAAATTGTTGTAAAACGGCTAAAATTTGTTTAGTTTCTGTTAGAAATATTGGCTGGCTTTGTGGTAAAAAGTGATCGGGTTGAACATTCATTGTTTTTGTTGGTGAAATAATAATTTTCATAAATAAATCCTTTCAAGCGTCTTCGCTACTTTCTATTGTAACATTGCTGAAGTCGAAATAAGCAAGAATCAAGACTAAGAATTTTATTAAGCGTTTTCAATAAATAGAAATACCGAAAATGGCTTATAACTCATTTTTATCATCTTAATCATGAACTTTTAATCGTATTTTCATTATGTTTGTTCGTGTTTTACGTTGATTATTTTTTAAAATCCTGTTATGATAAGCAAGGAAGAAAAACCATATAGTTCTAGTAATACGGTCTAGAAGTTTCTACAAACTACCCGCAAAGTAGTTTACTATGGCAGAGGTCGTTTTTTGTCCTTCTTGTCATTGTTAATTGGTTTTTTTATTACCAAGGAGGAGAAAAAGAGAAAATGAAAGAAAAGATTGATCAGTATTTTGGGATTACAAAATCAGGTTCAACGTTTAAACGTGAATTAACGGGAGGATTAACAGCTTACCTAGCAATGTCTTATGTTATTTTCGTCAACCCGATTATTTTAGGTCAAGCAGGGATGCCGCAAGACGCCGTGTTCATGTCAACAATTATTTCATCAGCGATCGCAATGTTAATTATGGGATTATGGGCAAGATTTCCACTAGGTTTAGCACCCTGTATGTCGATGAATGCTTTCTTTGCTTATTCGGTTGTTTTACAAATGGGAAAAACATGGCAAGAAGCGCTCGCTAGTGTGTTAGTTGCATCGATTTTATTTTTAATACTAGCCTTATCAGGTGTGCGCTCCAAAATTATTTCCGCTATTCCAGTGACAGTTAAGCAAGCAGGAACAGTTGGATTAGGTATCTTTATTGCATTTGTTAGTTTTAAAAATTCAGGAATTATTGTCCCTGATGAAGGGATGTTTATTACATTTGGTGGATTTGATAATCCAAACGTAATTATTGCATTCTTTGGTCTATTAGTCGCAGCTTTCTTCTTGGTTCGCAAAAATCAATATGCAGTCTTCTTAGGAATGATTGGCGCAGCAGTTTGTGGCTTATTTATTCGATTTGGCGCTTCAATGGATTGGTTTAACTTAAGTGAAACAGTTATTGCTGGCCTACCACAATTGCCGGCAGGCTCACCAGTCGTTATTCCAGTTGAACCGATGCAGTCTATGTTAAATGATACATTTTTAGTGGCGGTTAAAAACCTAGATAAAATGCTTTCACTTGATTCAGTTGTTGTTATTTTAACGTTTTTATTCTTAGATTTCTTTGGAACAGCAACAACATTATCTGCAGCTGCGACACAAGTTTCAGATATTAAGAGTGAAAAATTTGAAGACAATAAACGCATTTACAGTGCGGATGCTTTAGGTACGTTCTTTGGTTCATTATTTGGAACATCAAGTTTATCTACATATATTGAGTCTGTCTCAGGAATTATTGCCGGTGCAAGAACAGGATTAATGAGTGTTGTTGTCGCAATCTTGTTCTTAATGTCAGCATTCTTCTATCCGCTGCTATCTCTTGTTACAGCAGCGGTTACAACACCAGCGATGATTGTTATTGGTATTTTTATGATGCAAAATATTACAAAAATTCATTGGGATGGTGGCTTCGAAGAGATTATTCCAGCCTTCTTAACTATTGTGATGATGCCGTTAACCGGTTCAATTGCTTTAGGTTTAGTTTTAGGTTTCTTGTCATATGAAATTTGTATGATTTTTGCAAACCGCACAAAAGAAATTCCAAAAGTAATGCATTTCATCACATTAATCTCAATTGCTTATCTGTTTACACTGTAATTGAGTACTTTCTAATCTAGAAATCGAATCGATAGGGCAAATGCTCTATCGATTTTTTAATGCGATTAATTTTTAAAAGGAATTGGTGCATCAGGGATTGTCGCAGAAGACTTTGCACAAAAGTTTTTACGTATTGGTCATAATGTGATTTTTAGTCTAGATATTCATTTATTAATTACATCAATGGTGACTAATGATCGCCCAAGTCTTTTATTTTTAATCTCAAATTCAGGTGAAAAAACTGAAATTTGCGAGTTAGCAGCCTTGGCCAAACAATATGCTATTCCGGTTATCTGTATGACAAGCCAAGCTGAATCAACTTTGGCCAAACTGGCAACGGTTGTTTTACTAACAACCGATGCAGGAGAAGCGCCTCTACGTAGTTCAGCGACAAATTCTTTGTTAGTCCAGTTGTATACAGTCGATGTTATTTTTTCGTCTTATGCCTCTCGTGAATATCAAAGAACAATCGAACAGCTTGAAAAAACCAAAAAGGCCATCCAATTATTTGAAACGGGCCAAACATAATCAAAAAACTTGAGACAACTAAATTATTTGTCTCAAGTTTTTTTGATTATCCCTTCGCAACAAGATTGTTTGTAGGGTATACTTGAGAAGTATCGTCTGAATAGTATCTTTATATAATATCAAGTCTTCAATATAGGAGGAAAAACATGAAAAAAAGTTACACAAATGTAAAAATGACTAGTTTCTTTTTTGGTGGAGGAATGTTCTTAATTCTCGGATTAAATAAAAGTTATTGGTGGTTTTTAGCAGCAGCAGCTTGCTTTATTATCGGTAGCTACTTTGGTAAAAAGAATTAAGCGTCTGTCAAATATCAACAATTGGTTAAACCTAGTTCATGTGCCCACTAAGTGTCACATGTCTAGGTTTTTTTGAGTGGAGTGAATCGCGTATTTGAAACGTGCTATTTATGGAATATAAAATTGGATGGGTTCAAAACTAGCCAATTGGCTGTTTTACTTTTGAAGGAGGCGCTTTATACTAGCCAAAAGGGGTTGTTAAAAATGGTTTTAAAAACGTTAACGATCGGTGGCTCCGATACGTGGGGCGGAGGCGGCATCCAGACTGATCTTCGAACCTTTGAAAATTTGAATACATTTGGCTTAACGGTTCTAACATGTATTGCCGTGGAAGAAGGCGATAATTTTGCAATTCGTGCGTTATCAGTTGAATTGGTAAAAGAGCAACTGCAGACAATCGAAAAAAATTTTCAACTGGATGGCGTCAAAATTGGTCTTTTGGCAACGGTTGAAATCGTAGAAGTTGTGATTGATTTTTGCCGACGCCATCAAGGTGATTTTCCGATTATTTTGGATCCTGTTTTGGCGTTTAAAGAAACGCAAGAGCAATTGGCAGCTGAATATATTGAAAAGATGAAAACCTTGTTTCCTTTGGTTGATTTAATAACACCGAATCGAAATGAAGCGCAATTATTAGCAAATAGTGAACCGGTTGAAACATTGGAAGCAATGGTAGACGTGACAAAAAAATTAGCCGATCAAATCAAAGTCAAGATGATTGTGACTGGTGGCGGATTAATAGCAACGGATTTGTATCGTGATGGTATGGAAACGAGAGCTTTTGCGGGTCCACTTTCTGAAAAGAAAACCAATCATGGCGCAGGATGTAGTTTTTCTTCGGCGATTTGTTCCCACTTAGCGCAAGACTTTTCCTTGTTTGAAAGTATTGATAAAAGTAAAAAATACGTCTTTGAGGCGATTGAAAATGGTGTAATCGTTGGAGATGCTGGGAATGTGTGGCATCCAATCACACAAAAGTCTTGTGGTATTAAGTCAAGTGATAAGTAGATTTGTTTTCATTGCTTTCATAGATTTTAGGCCGC
>NZ_JBHSGT010000059.1:0-3116 GCF_042654605.1 Enterococcus eurekensis | reverse complement strand
GTAAATATGTAAGCATCAAGGGAACTAATGATATCTGGGATGGTTTTGCATGGAAGAACAGTAAATCTGGGCTGGCTTATAAGAATCAAACGTTCCAAGCGCGAGGAGTCTACCATCATTTCAATGGTTCGCGCTATTTATCTTTGTATGATAACAAGGGGATTTGGCTAGGTTATATCAATGAGTCAGGGACAATGTTATCTCCTGGCGCTCAAGGGAATTACCAGAAATATGGTAAATATGTGACCATTAAATCGGAAGATTATTCAATTTGGCGAAATTTTTCTTGGACACAAAAGGCATCAGGTAAATTTGCTAATAAAACATATTTAGCTAAAGGTGTCTACCATCACTTTAATGGTTCCCGTTATTTATCTTTATATGATGCCAAAGATAACTGGATTGGATACATCAATGAAAAGGGAACAAAATTAGGCCAGTCACAAGCAGATAAATTTAAAAAAGTACAAGAGCTTTTGAACAAAGAATACAATAGTAAGAATTTTGGAATCTATGTTGCTAGTTTAGTCGATGGATCCGTTGCTCAAATAAACAGTGAACAACAATTTCACGCAGCAAGTACAGGAAAATTACCGGCCCTCTATTATACACAAAAAATGATACTCGATAAAAAAGTGGATGGAAACTATCCATATACTTATACGGATGCCATAAATCAAATGCCAAATGCTTATATGCGTGGTGGGGCGGGCGTTTTACAAGGACAACCCTATGGTAAGAAATTTAGTTTAAACACAATTATGAACTGGACAGCGAAATATTCAGATAATCAAGGAACAAATTTTTTAGCCTATTATGCAGCTAATAAATACGATGCAACAATGAAAAAAGAAATAAGTCGTATTATGGGACGTAATTGGACAGCTCCATTCTATGTGAATGCAAAAGATAATGCTATGATGCTAGAAGCAATTTATCATCAGGGAGGAAAATTAATCACTGATTTATCAAATACAGTATATGATGATCAAAGGATACCTAAGTATTTACCTGTTCAAGTAGCTCATAAAATTGGGGATGTGGAAGATTTAAGACATGATGCGGGGATTGTTTATTCTAAAAATCCGTATACATTATCTATTCTTACGAAAAATTATCAATCGTATGAACAGATTTCGATTCTTTCAAAAAAAATATATGATATTTTGAAGTAACAATTATTAGAATATCAATTGTAATTGAAAATTATTCATTTAACTTAATTATTTATACCACTCTTTTACAAATACAGTATAAGAGTGGTTATTTGTGATATAATAAATAATTAACAAAGTGAAAAAAGGTGGCTAAACATGATGCGTAAAATATATACAGGTATTGCTATTATAGGTTTGTTGGTATCGCAAATTACTAATGTATCAGTAGTTTTTTCAGATGAAGTACAAGGAAGAGTGTCAATCGAGCAAAATGATGAGAGCTCGATAAGTACGGTTGAAAATAAGGAAATAAGTGATTCTTTTAATGAATCAATAGAGTCAATAAATGGAAGTTTTGAAAGAATCGAGGAGATGATGAACTCAGATTCAGAAACTGAAATTTTTAGTGAAGAAACAATAGAGGAGGAAATTGAAGAAATAACCAATACTACAAGTTCACAAGAAGCTGAAGAAGATATGGCTGACAATTCAAGTGAAAGTACTGAATACATAGAAAGCATAGATAAAGATTCAACTGAAACACTTGAGTATGAAGAAGTTTTTTATAATAACCAAAGATTTCAATTTCCGATTCAAGAAGAAATTGAAGAAATTGAAAAAAATCTAAAAGACAACCATAGATTGGGAGCGTATACGAAATCAAAAAGTAATGGGGATTTATTTTTTTCAAAAATTACAGAGAAACAACAGGGGAGACCTCATTGGAATTTTATCGATGTCTCCTCTCATCAAGGAGAGTTATCTGTTGCTGATTATGAATATATGAAAAAACAGGGAGTTACAGGGGTTGTTGTTAAGCTTACCGAAGGGACTTTTTATACAAATCCATTTGCTAGAACACAAATAGAAAATGCTGAAAAGGCTGGTTTAAAGGCTAGTACGTATCACTTTAGTCGATATACAACCAAAAAGGGTGCTGAAAGTGAAGCAATTTACTATGCAAAAGAAGCTAAGCGATTGAACTTAACTTCAGACACAGTGATGGTCAATAGTTTGGAAGTAAACTTAAATGAATATTCTACCCAGAATGCTATTTTCTTTGCAAATAAACTAAAAGAGCATGGTTTCAGAAACCTAGTTCATTATACTACATCATTGATTTTGGAAGAATCAAAATTATCCACTTCGATACTTGGAGATGAGTATCTATGGATTGCTGAATATCCAGAAGAACCAGCAGAAAAAAATAGGCTTCACTCAATGAGTAGTGCTTGGCAATGGTCAAATGAAATGACTTTTGAATTAATCCCAGGGAAAATTTTTGGTGTTAGTTCTGATTATAAAGGAATGTTCTCGAATCCGATTGAAGATGAAGATAAAATAATTGAACCAATCAAAGACTCGTCAATTACTTCAGAAAAAAAGCTCAATAAATATACAACTATTACAGCAAAAGATTTTGTGTTTTGGAAAGATTTATCATTCCAGACAAAAAATGGAATGAGTAGTAAGTATTTTCAACAAACTCTTTTTGTTGAAAAAGAGTTTACTCTTTCGGGAGGTGAAAAATATTTATCGATTAAAGACAAGAATAATAAGTTACTAGGGTACGTAGATGAAAAATATTTAACTTTAGTCAACGGTGAGCAAGGAGCACATCAAGAATATGGTAAATATGTAAGTATCAAAGGAACCAATGATATCTGGGATGGTTTTGCATGGAAGAACAGTAAATCTGGGCTGGCTTATAAGAATCAAACGTTCCAAGCGCGAGGAGTCTACCATCATTTCAACGGCTCACGTTATTTGTCTTTGTATGATAACAAGGGGATTTGGCTGGGTTATATCAATGAATCAGGGACAACTTTGGGCAACGGTGAGCAAGGAGCACATCAAGAATATGGTAAATATGTAAGTATCAAAGGAACCAATGATATCTGGGATGGTTTTGCATGGAAGAACAGTAAATCTAGGCTGGCTTATAAGAATCAAACGTTC
>NZ_JBHSGT010000058.1:0-1327 GCF_042654605.1 Enterococcus eurekensis | reverse complement strand
AAAAGTAATTGTAAGCTGCCGTGAGGCAGTTTCACATGGTTTTAATTAAAAGTATGAATTATTCAGGAGTATTTCAAAATTATAATTTAATAGATTATTTATCACCAATTGAAAATATTAGATTAGTAAATAAATCAGTAGATGAAAGTATCTTGTTTGAACTAGGTTTAGATAAAAAACAAATACAAAGAAATGTTATGAAATTATCTGGAGGTCAGCAACAAAGGGTAGCTATTGCTAGAGCATTGGTATCAGATGCACCAGTTATACTAGCTGATGAACCTACTGGTAATCTAGATAGTGTTACTGCTGGAGAAATAATTAATATATTAAAGACATTATCCAAAGATAGAAATAAATGTGTAATAGTTGTAACGCACAGTAAGGAAGTAGCAGATTCTGCAGATATCGTTTTAGAACTTAGTGGAAAAAAATTAAAAAAAGTAAATGAAATGAATTTGGAGGTTGAATAATGATAAAAAATGCATTTGCTTATGTAACTAGAAAAAGCTTAAAATCATTAATTATTATGTTAGTTATTTTATCAATGGGAACTTTAAGTCTCATTAGTTTATCTATTAAAGATGCCACAGACAGAGCTTCGGAAGAAACATTTGCTAATATAACAAACAGTTTTACTATGGAGATTAATAGACAAGTAAATCCAGGAACACCCAGAGGTGGGGGAAATGTAAAAGGTGAAGACATTAAAAAGATATCACAAACAGATAGTATAGACTCCTATATAAAAAGAATTAACAGTGTCGCAGACCTAGTTGATCTTGATATTATTGAAACTCAAGAAACACTTGCGTATCAATCACCTGAAAGAGCGAAGAATTTTAAAAGAACAGTTATGTTAACTGGGGTTAATGATTCATCAAAAGAAACAAAATTTGTATCAGAAGCATATAAATTAGTAGAAGGAAAGCATTTAGAAAATGAAGATAATAATAAAATCTTAATGCATAAAGATTTAGCTGAAAAAAATAATCTTAAAGTTGGAGATAAGATAAAAATAAAATCTAATTTATTTGATGCTGATAATGAGAAAGGTGCAGATGAAACAGTAGAAGTAGAAATTAAAGGTCTATTCGATGGGCATAATAGTGGTGGAGTAAGTGCAGCACAAGAACTATACGAAAATGCATTAATCACTGATGTTCATACAGCTGCTAAAGTTTATGGTAATACAGAAGATACAGCTGTATACCAAGATGCAACATTCTTTGTAAAAGGTGATGAGAATCTTGATAGTGTATTGAACCTCTCATGACTGAAGTCACGAGATTCTTAGGAACAGAACATACTTGCAAGCGTATTTCTT
>NZ_JBHSGT010000057.1:0-26631 GCF_042654605.1 Enterococcus eurekensis | reverse complement strand
CTGAAATGAGTTACCTCATTTTTGAATACTTGTTTTCTTTAAAAGAGACTTTTGGGTCAGCCTCTTTTTAATTCTCGAAATTTCCAACATATTCTTCAAAGTAGCGCATTAAGTCGGCTTTAAATTGTTGGTATTCTTCTTCGCTGTACGTTTTGTCTTCCACTTTTACTTGGAAGAAAGGTAGTTCAAATTCTTCTCTTAAACGTGCTAAAACTTCATCTGGGGTCATTATTTATCCTCTTTTCTTAAAATAAATCAAAGGAGGTGTTCATATTTTCATAGGCTTCACGCATGACACGTAAGTTAATTCGTAGGCGTTCGGTGTCGCGTTCGTTATGAAATAGAATTTGCTTTAATTGGAAATAAAAATCATCAAACGCATTCACATAATTTTCAACTTCACTTGTCTGTAATTCTGGAAAAGTATCGCATCGTAAGTAAGCTTTCTCCGCGATGCTATAAATTTCTGAAGCAGTTAATAAAGCAAGTGATGTATCATAACGACGACTATCGATAAGTTCGTAAACGGCCTGACATTTATTATAGATATTTGAAAAGTCTTTTGATAATAATTCAATTGGTGTTTTTGAAAACATGTAGTTCCCTCCTTTACTCTTATAAAAAATTAAAATAAAACACAAACAGTTTCGGGTGCATAGACATCTTTTTGAACTAAAGTTAAGGTGCCGTTTTTAGAATCTCTTTCATAAAGTGAAAGGTTGTCTGTATTTTGGTTGGCACAAACAATAAATTGTTCGCTAGGATCTAAAGCGAAGTCTCGTGGGTGATCGCCTTCAGTTGAGATTAATTGAATTAATTCAACGTGTGCACCAGCATCGCTAACCGCAAAAACAGCGATTGAGTTATGTCCGCGGTTTGACGCGTATAAGAAACGGCCATCGTTAGAAATACGAATTGCAGCACCACCGCTAAATTCAGTGAAATCTTCAGGTAATGTTGAAATGGTTTGAATGTGCGTAAATGCACCCGTTGTATCGTAAGCTACTACGGTAACCGTGTTAGCCAATTCACCAAAGATATAAGCATATTGACCATCTGGGTGGAAAACTAAATGACGAGGCCCTGTTCCGGGAGTCGCTTGGAATAGTGCAACACGTGTTAATTTTCCTTCAGTGGAAACATCATAAGTATAAACGCCATCTGTTCCTAAGTCACAAACAACTAAACGACCATCTGGTGTTAAATCAGTAAAGTGGACGTGAGCTTTGTCTTGGTTGGCATGTGGACCAGTTGCTTCTTGATGGAAGATAGCGTCACTAGCAGTTAACGAGTCATCTTCATTAATTTTATAAACATTGACTTCACCTTTGTGATAGTTCGCGCCATAAGCTAATTGTCGATTCTCATCAACTGCGATGTAACAAAGTGGAGCGCCTTCTTCGGTTACGGCATTGATAAACTCGTATTGACCGTTATAAGCAGCAGCACCACCACGTTCATCAATCGATGTGACCGTGTATAGATTTTTTTTCTTGCTGACAGCTAGATAAGTCGGGCTATTTTCTTTCGTTAATAATGTTAAATTACGTAATTCTTTTTTGTCCGTATCTAATTCAAGGGAATAGACACCTTCACTTTTACGACGAGTATATGTACCTAATAACATTTTTGTAGTCATGAAAATCCTCCTGCAATTAAAATCTTATGTATTTCTTTTATTTTACCATACTAGTCAACGAAAAAAAAAGAATGTGCTATAATTATGTTATTCATAAAAATAAAGGAGGCACTTATTTCATGCATAAAGCAGAAGTCATTTTTATTGGCGAACATGCGATTGAATCACAAGAACCAATCATCTTATTTTTCGGAGAAGGTGTAACCGATGGGTTGAGAGAGTATTCGGTTATTCAAAAAATAGAAGATCCAGCTTCGATTGAATTAGCTGTAGGAGATTCAATTATATTCGGAGAACAAGAGTATAAAGTCGCACATTTAGGTGAATTTGCGAATAAAAATTTGCAATCAATTGAACATGCTTCTTTTATTTTTTCAGATGAAAATCCACACGAGAAATTAACAAGTAGCGTTTATTTAACACCAAGTGTGATGCCAAAGATTTCTTTAGGAATGACGATTACGTATCAAGGATAAGGAGGGGTTTATTTGGAGAGAAAAGATAAAATTACTTTTTCTTGGTTTTGGCGTTGGTTTTTAAATAATAAAGTCGTTACGGGACTATTAATTGTCTTGCTATTATTGCTGAACACGCTTATTTTTACAAAAGTGGCTTACTTATTTACGCCGTTTTTAGATTTTTTAGCGATCGTTGGGCTCCCCATTATTATGGCGGCTATTTTGTATTATTTAATGAATCCGGTGGTTGATTTCTTAGAAAAAAAGAACGTTAAACGGATTTATAGTATTTTAGGTCTATTTGTATTTGTACTGGGCTTACTTGTTTGGGGAAGTGTTGTCATTATCCCAAAAATTCAAGAACAAACGATTAGTTTCATCACTAATTTTCCTGATTACATTAAGATTGTTGAGTCATCGGTTGACGATATGTTGTCGAATCCATTATTCTCTCAAGTTCAAGAACAATTGGAAGCGTCATGGGAGAAAATTTTTACATGGATGACAGAGATTATTCAAAAATTTTCAAAATCAACTTTTGAAAATATTGGTAACTTCTTTGGTGCAGTTGCATCTGTCTTTATCGCAATTGTGACCATGCCATTTATACTATTTTATTTGCTCAAAGATGGAAAAAACCTAGCACCTTATGCGGTTGCTTTTTTACCAACGAAGTGGCGTAAACCGACGATGAAAGTCTTAAAAGAAATGAACCAACAAGTTTCATCTTACATTCGGGGACAACTAACAGTGGCTTTTCTTGTCGGCGTCATCTTTATGATTGGGTTTGCAATTATTGGTTTGGACTACGCTGTAACGCTAGGGATTATGGCTGGAATTTTAAACTTGATTCCTTATTTAGGCTCATTTTTAGCAATGATTCCAGCTGTTTTCTTAGGTATTGTTGGCGGGCCGATTTTATTAATTAAAGTATTGGTCGTATTCTTGATTGAACAAACATTAGAGGGACGTTTTATTTCTCCATTAATTTTAGGGAATCAATTGTCGATTCATCCAATCACAATTTTATTTGTCCTTTTAACTTCAGGTAAAATGTTTGGTTTAACAGGCGTAATCTTAGGGATTCCCGTTTATGCGGCAGTCAAAGTGTTAATCAAAGCAATTTACGCATGGTATGTCCAAACATCAAAATTATATGAAGATGATCCGATCATACTAATTGAAGAACCAATTCAACAAGTAGAATAAAAAAGACCAACTGAGTGATTTTTCTCAGTTGGTCTTTTTGCTCATTCAATTAGAAGGTTAATGCTAATTCTTCTGCTTTTTTAACAGCTGTAGCAACGATTTCTTCTGCTCTGTCTGGTTGGTGATCCGCACCTTCAACAAAAATTTGTTGAACATTTTCAACACCGATGAAGTTTAGAATTCCTTTAACATATTGAGAAGAGAATTCTTGCCCTTCGTAAACACCACCGTTTGCTTGGATGTGTAATACTTTTTTGCCTTCAGTCAATGGAACGGGACCAGTTTCTGTATAACGGAATGTTTTACCAGCAACGTTGATTGTATCAATCCATGCTTTTAAGCGAGTAGGGATGTTTAAGTTCCATAGACCATTTCCAATAACGACTTTATCTGCTGCTAAAAATTGCTCAGTAGATTCATTGAAGCGAGCGATTTTTTTTTGTTGGCTAGCAGTTAATGCCGTAAACTCTTTACCTGAACGTAAGTCGTTCCAACCAGTTAAAATATCTAAGTCAATCTCTGGAAAATCTTCGTTGAATAAATCTAAAAAAACAATTTCATCTTCAGGATTACTTTTTTTATAACTATCTAAAAAAGTGTAAAAAACTTTCATTGATTTTGAATCTTCTCTAGTTAATGGATGTGCTTTAACAGCTAATAATGTTGACATGACTCGTCTCCTCTATTGGTTTAATTTATTTCTAATTCGAATTATATAAAAAATAGAAATGAATTTCAATACATTTGCCTAAGTCAAAACGCTTACTTTCTTAATTTGCTAGAATAAAAAAATAAAAGGCAAAAAACAGCCTTGATCATAGAATGTTCAAGGCTGAATGAATCTAAGATGCTGATTTCAAAGCTTTCATCCCACCGAGTACGGCAATTGATTGATAACCTTGTTGAGCTAAAAATTGAGACATCGTTTGTCCGCGTCGACCGGCGTGACTAATAATATAGTAGGTTTGATTCTTTGATAATTCATTGAGACGGTTTGGCAGACTCGTGACAGGTATGGAAATCGCGTGTTCATAATGACCTTCGTTGAAAGCTCCTTTATCACGGATATCTAAAATAGCAATGGGTTGGTTAGTTTGCAGCAAATGAAAATCTTGTGCACTAATTGTGTTCATCTATATTTACCTCATTTCTCTGATGCAAATGATTCTAGAGAATTTTTCTTTTTTTTGCAAAGAAAATAAACTAACAGCTAATGATTATTAGAAAAAATTTATTTATATCAAAAAACTATCAGGAAGTTGGACAAGAACCTTGCATTTTAATACAGAATAAAGTAAAGTATATCTGTGCAAGATTGCACCGCCTGTTACTTGGTTTAGCGAGTCACCAACGCTTTACTCAGTCCTGGGTGAATTATAAGAAAGAGGTGGAAACACAATGGCAATTTCAAAAGAACGCAAAAACGAAATCATGGCACAATTTGCTCGTCATGAAGGAGATACTGGTTCACCAGAAGTACAAATCGCTGTTTTAACAGAAGATATCAATACTTTAAATGACCATATCCGCACACACAAAAAAGATCATCATTCATACCGTGGATTGATGAAAAAAATCGGACACCGTCGTAACTTATTAGCTTACTTACGTAATAAAGACGTTATCCGTTACCGTGATTTAATCCAAGCATTAGGATTACGTCGCTAGTCAAGACAAAACGAAAAGTGAGGTTCCTACGAATCTCACTTTTTTACTATGTATTTGGCAACCGTTTTATATTTATCAAAAAATAAAAAAGCTGTGAGAGTTGGCTTTGGCTTACTACTAACCAAAGGAAAATAGTGAAAATTTTGACTCTTTTCCTTTGTTTAGTAGCAGTCACAACTTACAGCGAAAAGGAGAAACTATGACAAAGCAAGTATTTTCAACCACATGGGGCGGACGCCCGTTATCTGTTGAAGTCGGACAATTAGCAAAACAAGCAAATGGTGCTGTTTTAGTACGCTACGGAGACACAGTTGTTTTGACAGCAGCTGTTGCTTCAAAACAAGCAAAAGACACAGACTTCTTCCCGTTAACAATTAACTACGAAGAAAAAATGTATGCTGTAGGTAAAATTCCAGGAGGATTTATTAAACGTGAAGGTCGTCCAAGTTTAGACGCAACATTAACTGCTCGTTTGATTGACCGTCCAATTCGTCCAATGTTCGCAGAAGGCTTCCGTAACGAAGTTCAAGTAACAAACATCGTAATGAGTGTGGAACAAGATTGTTCACCAGCGATGGCAGCGATGTTTGGTTCATCATTAGCGTTAGCAATCTCTGATATTCCATTTGACGGACCAATTGCTGGAGTTGAAGTTGGATCAGTGGATGGCGAATATGTTTTAAACCCAACAATTGAGCAACAAGAAAAAACAACCATTGAGTTATCAGTTGCTGGTACGAAAAAAGCAATCAACATGGTTGAATCTGGTGCGAAAGAAGTATCAGAAGAAGACATGTTAGGTGCATTATTATTCGGTCACGAAGCAATTAAAGAACTTGTTGCTTTCCAAGAAGAAATCGTAGCCGCTGTCGGTAAAGAAAAAATGGAAATTACTTTACTACAAATCGATGAAACTTTACGTGAAGAAGTTTACGCAGCTTATTATGAACTAATGAAAACAGCTGTATTAACAGAAGAAAAATTAGCACGTGAAGAAGAGATTGAAAAAGTAAAAGAAATTGTTAAAGAAGCGTATGCAGAAAAAATTGCAGCTCTTGAAGGCGAAGAAGCAACTCAATTAACAAAAGCAGTGAAACAATTAGCAGAAGACTTAGAAAAAGATGTTGTTCGCGAATTAATTACCATCGATAAAATCCGTCCTGATGGCCGTAAGATTGATGAAATTCGTTCACTAGCCTCTGAAGTGGGTCTTTTACCTCGTGTACATGGTTCAGGTTTATTCACTCGCGGTCAAACACAAGCTTTATCAACTTGTACATTAGCACCTTTAGGCGAACACCAAATTATTGATGGTCTAGGTGTGGAAGAATCAAAACGTTTCATCCACCATTATAACTTCCCACAATTCTCAGTTGGTTCAACAGGTCGTTCAGGTGCACCAGGCCGTCGTGAAATAGGGCACGGTGCTTTAGGTGAACGTGCAATGGCACAAGTGATTCCTTCAGAAGAGGATTTCCCTTATACAATTCGTATTGTATCGGAAGTTTTAGAATCAAATGGTTCTTCTTCTCAAGCAAGTATTTGTGGTGGAATCTTAGCTTTAATGGATGCTGGTGTGCCGATTAAAGCTCCAGTCGCAGGGATTGCAATGGGACTTGTATCTGATGGTGAAAATTATACTATTTTAACGGATATCCAAGGCCTTGAAGATCATTTAGGCGACATGGACTTTAAAGTAGCAGGAACAAAAGATGGAATTACTGCTTTACAAATGGATATAAAAATCCAAGGTATTACAGAGCAAATCTTACGTGAAGCCTTAGCGCAAGCAAAACAAGCACGTATGGAAATCTTAGATGAATTAGTTTCAACAATTGCTGCTCCTCGTGAAGAGTTAAGCCCATACGCACCGAAAATTGAAATGATTCAAATTGACCCTGAAAAAATCAAAGTGGTTATCGGTAAAGGTGGCGACACAATTAATGGAATCATTGATGAAACAGGCGTTAAGATTGATATCGATCAAGACGGTAACGTATCGATTGCTTCATCTGATGCAGATATGATCAAAAAAGCAATCCAAATCATTGAAGAATTAGTTAAAGAAGTGAAAGTCGGCGAAGTTTACTTAGGTAAAGTTGTCCGTGTTGAAAAATTTGGTGCATTCGTTAACTTAATCAAAGGAAAAGATGGTTTAGTTCATATTTCTCAATTAGCACATGAACGTGTGAATAACGTAGAAGACGTTGTCAAAGAAGGCGACGAAATCTTAGTTAAAGTAATGGAAATTGATCGTCAAGGCCGTGTAAACCTTTCAAGAAAAGCAATGTTAGACGAGCCTAAAAAAGACTAATTAATTAACTGCAGCGTGCAGGAACGAAAATTAAATTCGTTCCTGCACGTTATTTTTTTTTGAAAAATATGGGACTTTTTTGTGAATCGAGCATCATCATGGAGGACTTGTGATAAGATAGAAGCAATTCGTTTATCAAAGGAGAAAATCATGTTTCGTAAACTGCAAATCAATGCCCAAAAATGGATGAGAGGGCGCTATGGGATTTTTGATTCACTCAACAAGACACTGATCATCATTAGTCTGATCAGTTTATTCGTCGCGAACTTTGTAGGAATACTTGGCTGGCCATTACGCTTAATTGCTTATGCCTTATTTTTATTTACATATTATCGCTTGTTTTCTAAAAAAAATTATGTGCGTTCGAATGAAAACCAAAAATATATATGGCTAAAATTGAACTTTCAAAAGAAGTTTAAACAACAAAAAACAAAGTTTGAACAACGTAAAGAATACAAGTATTTTCGTTGCAACAATTATTCTTGTAAACAACAATTACGAGCGCCCAAGGGTCGAGGCGAAATAAAGGTAACTTGTTCAAAATGCCAGCAAGTTTTTATAAAAAAAGTCTAAGCATCAGAAGTGATTGAAGGAGTGTATTCAATCACTTCTTTTTGTTTTATGATAGAATAAAGAAGTAAATTGAAAGATTTAAGGAGTTAGATAAATGTTTGAACCCATGGATTTGTTATTTACACTTGATGAAGGTTACTTACAACCATTAAAAGTAGCCTTAACCTCTATTTATGACCAACATTCGAATCAGAAAATACGGATATGGCTCATTCATGAAGTAATTTCCGAAAGAAATCAACAAGAATTGACGTCTTTTGTTATGAATTTAGGTTGGGAAATGCATTTCATTAAAGCCGACGGCACGATTTGGGAGGAAGCACCTACTGTGGAACGCTACCCCAAAGAAATGTATTTTCGCTTATTAGCTGGACAAATATTACCACCAGAAATAACTAAAGTCTTGTATTTAGATCCAGATATTTTAGTCATTAATTCCCTAGACGAACTGTGGAATCTTGATTTAAATGATTATCTCTTTGCAGCAGCGACACATAAACGCATGCTTGATTTAACAACAAAATTCAATCAAATTCGCCTCGATACCGACCATGGTTACTATAATTCAGGAGTCATGCTTATAAATCTAGTGAAAGCCCGTGAACTTGTTGACTGGGCAGATATTCAAGCGGTCATTGGGAAATTTAATAAACTACTCATGTTGCCAGATCAAGACATTTTGAATCATTTGTATGGCAAATATGCACTTGAAATTCCTGAAGAAGTTTGGAATTACGATACACGTTTGTATACGACTTATTTGGCCAAAAGTTTTGGTAAACAAAATATTCAGTGGGTGATGCAACACACGTCAATTTTACATTTTTGTGGAAAACCGAAGCCGTGGAATGAAAAAAGTGACTCGAGATTTACAGCTTTGTATTTAAATTATCAAAATTTAAGCATAAAAATGGATGAAATATCGATTAAAAATCATTAATTTTAAAGAATGGTAATTGACGACTAGGTGGACGGATAATAATCATAAATGACTATAAATGTTGATAATAAGGGATTTTTTGTCAGTCACTCGTTTTATTGGGGATATCTATAAGCTTTACTAATAGTTATCATAATTTTTAGTAAGTAGCAAAAGTCGCAAGATACGTTTAATATTTAGTTGTGAAAGCGATTTACAATATAAGGAGAGATAAATTATGACAAACGAAAGACCCGTAGATTTAAAAGAGTTTTACCCATCAGATTTATTTGGATATGCAGAAGGATTAACAAATGGTGAATTAACTGTGTTAAAAGCTGTTCGTGAAGCTTTAGAAAAACACGTAAAACCAGTTATTAACGAATACTGGGAAAAAGCACAATTTCCATTTGAAGCTTTTGCTGAAGTAGCAAAAACTGGTATGATGGATAGCCCATTACTTTTTGAAGGTCGCGAAGGTTCTCGTAAGCCAAGTGAGTTATACAACGTATTCTTATACTTTGAATTAGCTAAAATGGATGCATCAATTGCAACATTCTACACAGTTCACGGTGGATTATGTTACAACACAATTTTATTAGGTGGTAGTGAAGAGCAAATCAAACATTACGGACCAAAAATCACTTCATTTGAATGGCAAGGTTGTTTTGGTTTAACAGAACCAGATCACGGTTCAGATATCGCTGGTGGTTTAGCTACAACTGCTGAAAAAGTTGGCGACAAATGGATCTTAAACGGTGAAAAACGTTGGATCGGTGGCGCTACAACTGCTGATATCCTACCAATCTTTGCACGTGACGTTGCAGACAATAAAATCAAATGTTTCGTAGTACCTGGCGGAACAAAAGGGTTAACTGCTGAAGCAATTCCTTACAAAGTGGCTTTACGTCCAGTTCAAAACGGTCACATTACATTAGAAAACGTTGAAGTTTCAGATGATACTCGTTTAGTAAACATCAATGGATTTAAAGATGTTTCTCGTATTTTACGCGCAACTCGTGCAGATATTTCTCATTTAGCAACTGGTATGACTGCTGGTTCATTAGAGGCTGCATTACGTTACGTAACAGAACGCGACCAATTTGGTAAAAAAGTTGGTGGCTTCCAATTAGTACAAGAAAAATTAGCAATTATGCAAGCTAACTCAGTTGCAACTTTAGGTTATTCAGTTCGTTTAGCTGAATTACAAGAACAAGGACGTTTCATCGAAGAAAACTCAGCGTTAGCTAAAATGCACAATGCGTTAAGAATGCGCGAAACAGTTGCATTAGGCCGCGAAGTTTGTGGTGGTAACGGTATTACTTTAGATACAGACGTTGCACGTTTCTTTGCAGATGCAGAAGCAATCTACTCATATGAAGGAACACACGAAATCAATGCTTTAATCGTAGGTCGTTACCTAACAGGCATCGGAGCATTCATATAAAAAGAGGTTATAGAATGAGCGATTAACTGTGAGAGATAGCGAAACCTACGGAAAAATGGCCCTTTCATTTTCTCCGGAGGAAGAGTTATCTCCGAACAGTTGCTCATCATATACCGTTTCAAAAAGAGGTTATAGAATGAGCGATTAACTGTGAGAGATAGCGAAACCTACGGAAAAATGGCCCTTTCATTTTCTCCGGAGGAAGAGTTATCTCCGAACAGTTGCTCATCATATACCGTTTCCAAAAAAGGTTATAAAAGAAGCGTTTAGTGACGGGGAATAAGCAAAGGGGTTCTCAAGGATGACCTTGATCCTTGAGAACATTTGCTATTGCACACTAGTGCTTGAGATTGACCAATGGCATCAAGAGGCAATAACCAAACCTTAAAATAAGAACACTAACAAAAATGATATTCATTTTTTGTTAGTGTTCTTATTTTTAAAATTTTTAATGGAATTGTTAGTTAAAGGCAGAAAATCATACATTTTTTTATGGAGGTGGTATAATTAATGAAGAAAATCGAAGAAATGGGTGGAGAAATGGACGTTCAACAATTGTTTTACTTTATGAACATTGTGGAATGTGGTTGTAATTTGTCGTTAGCAGCGAAAAAAATCCACATTACACAGTCCGCATTAAGTCAATTAATTATCAATTTTGAAACGAACGAAGAGTTAGTTTTATTTTATCGCAAAAATGGTCGATTAGATTCATTAACGCCTAGTGGTGAGAAATTATATGCTTACGCACAAGAAATAACCGCACTTCATGATGAAATGCGCGATATGGTGCGAAAAGAAGCCTCAAAACAAAAGGGGACTATTCGTATCGGTTTGCCATCGCTGATTTTAAGAATTTTTTTCTCAGCGTTCTTTCCGAAACTAATGTTAGAAAATCCTAGTATTAAAATCGAGATTATTGAAGGAGGGAGTAATGATTTACGACGGATGCTTTTTCAAAATGATTTAGATTATGCCATTTTAATAGAGCCAACCAGTTTGGATTTAAAGAGTTTTGAAGAACATGTCATTCAAATTGATGAGATGACCGCTTTCATGTCAAAAGACCACCCCCTAGCCAAGAAGGAGCTGCTCGATTGGAGTGACGTGATGGATTATCCAATCGCGACCTTTAACGAGAGTTTCACAACTAATGCCTTAGTTAAAGATAAGCTTCATGCGATATCTGAAGAAAAAGAGCCAACCTTTTTATCTTCTTCTTGGGATTATTTAGTGGAAGCGACAATGGATTCGGAAATTGTCACCATTTTGCCTTCGCCCATTGAGCGAACCATTGACCAAGATCATTACGTTGAGATCCCCTTTCGTGATCCGATTCCATTCAACGTTTTATTATGTCGACATATTAAGAAAAATTACAATGAAGTGGAAGCCTACGTATATGAGACGATTTTAAACTATTTTTATGAACCAGTCGTCCAATAGTTGTCCCTTAAAAACTTTGAACTCGTTGAAATGTCATCGATCGTTCAAAGTTTTTTTCATTAATTATTAAATTAATAAGAACCATTGATAAAAAATCGACTGTTTTATCCAAAAAAAAGAAAAAATATTCTTTCGAAAAAATCAAATGATAAATTGAACAAAACAGTTGTGACAAGGGTTTAAGCTTTGTATTAGCCAAACTAATAGTTCGAATTACTTTTACTTGTTAGATTTTTTTGCCAAATGCTCTTATCATAAGCTTGTAAACGTTTTACAGTTTTCACATGTAAAACACGTTAAAAACGAGGAGGATTCTCAAAAATGAGAGAAGTAGTAATAGTTTCAGCTTTACGTTCACCAATTGGAACATTTGGTGGCCAATTAAAAAATGTATCAGCAATCGATTTAGGTAAAAAAGTAGTGGAGCAATCACTAAACGCTTTAAACCTAGCACCAGAATTAGTTGATGAAGTAATTTTAGGTAATGTATTAGGCGCAGGTCTTGGACAAAACGTTGCAAGACAAGTCAGCATTAACTCAGGTATCCCGCAAGAGGCTTCTGCTTTTACAATCAATAAAGTTTGTGGATCTGGCTTAAAAGCCGTAATTCTTGCAGCACAATCAATCCAATTAGGTGACAACGAAATCGTTGTAGCTGGTGGAACTGAAAGCATGAGTCAAGCAAACTATGTTGTTCCTGATTACCGCTGGGGTAAACGCATGGGTAACGGTCAATTAATCGACACATTACTAACAGACGGTTTAACAGATGCTTTTAACGATATTCACATGGGTATCACAGCAGAAAATATTGCTGAAAAATTTGGATTTACACGTGAAGCGCAAGATGAATTTGCAGCAGCAAGCCAAAATAAAGCAGAAGCAGCAATCAAATCAGGTCGTTTCGCTGATGAAATCGTGCCAATCGAAATTCCAGTTCGTCGTGGCGAACCAGTAGTAATGGACACAGATGAGCATCCTCGTTTTGGTGCAACTGCTGAAGGGTTAGGCAAATTACGTCCAGCATTCAAAAAAGATGGAACAGTAACAGCAGGTAACGCTTCTGGATTAAACGACGGTTCTGCAATCTTAGTCTTAATGACTCGCGAAAAAGCGAACGAATTAGGTCTTGAAGTATTAGCGTCAATCGAAAGCTACGCAACAGCAGGTGTTGATCCAAAAATTATGGGTACTGGTCCAATTCCAGCAACTAAAAAAGCTTTAGCAAAAGCAAACATGACAGTGAACGATTTAGAATTAATCGAAGCAAATGAAGCATTCGCGTCTCAAGCAATGAGTGTTGTTCAAGAATTAGAATTAAATACGGATATCGTTAACGTTAACGGTGGAGCAATTGCTTTAGGTCACCCAATCGGTGCAAGTGGTGCGCGTGTCTTAGTTTCTCTAGTACATGAAATGAAAAAACGTGATGCAAAATCAGGTTTAGCAACATTATGTATTGGTGGCGGACAAGGTATCTCAATGATTATCAAACGTGACTAATCAAATAAACAAAGACAAGGTGAGAAGGAATGATTAAGAATCAGGAGAAGTTAACTGCTATCGTTGAAAATTACGCGAATACAACCATTCGAGAAGTTGCAACGCAATACGATGCGAGCGAACAGTTTCCGCAGGCGGAATGGGACTATTTAGTTAATCTTGGGATTTTATATATGGTTGTTGAACCACCCGAGTCACTCATTCCATCGTACAAAGCTTTTATTCGCTTGATTCGTATCATTTCGAAACAATTCCCTGCTTTAGGAAGTATTTTACTTACTCAAGCAAGCTATGCGATTTGGCCGTTGTTCCAATTTGGAACAGCGGCACAAAAAGCTCGCTACTTAGAACCGCTATTGAAAGGTGAAATCTTTGGCTCTTTTGCTGCTAATGAGATTGATAGTGGAAGTAATTTACAACAAATGGAAACAATTGCACTTGAAACAGCTGAAGGTTGGATTATTACGGGAGAAAAAGCATTTATTTCAAACGCACCGATATCCACATTGTTTTCAGTCGTATCAAAAACAAGATCCTTAAAGGGTGAAGAAGGTTTTGGGGTTTTCTTAATCGATCGTGACACAGAAGGTTTAACAGTCGGCCCATTAGAAAATAAAATGGGGATTAAGTCCCTACCTGTTGCAGGTGTTTCACTAAAATCAGTTTTCGTTCCTCACACCGCACTTTTGGGTGATGTGATGCAAGGTTTGAAGCAAGTCCAATCGGTTTTGAATCGAAACCGACTAGCTATTTCAGCCCAAGCAATCGGTATCGCACAAGGCGCTTTGGATCGCGGACTTGAATACGTTAGTTTTGAGCGCAATATTGGGAAGCGCTTAATTGATTTGAAAACCAATCAATATCGCTTAGCCGATGTCCAAACAAAAATTTTAGCAACGCGTGCGTTTCTATTACAAACGTTGGATGAGGCACCCGATGATACACAACGAGTTGCGATGATTAAATTGGCAGCGTCTGATTTAGCTATTGACGTTACCGAAACGATTATTAATGTAACGGGTGGCTATGGTTACATGCGCAACAATGAAATAGAACGCTTTGTTCGTGATGCTAAAATCACAGCAATTTATGGTGGATCTTCAGACACCCAACGCTATATTATTGCCGAGCCTTGGCGTTTAAAATCATAAAAATAGTTTAGTAATTCTTAGGAGATGACAAAATGAAAATCGAAAAAATTATGGTAATCGGTTCAGGTCAAATGGGTAGCGGTATCGCTCAAGTTTTAGCTGAAGCTGGCTACACTGTATATGTAAATGATATTAAAGAAGAATTTGTTGAAAAAGGGATTGCTAAAATCCATGCATGGTTAGATAAAGCTGTGGCTCGTGGTCGCCGTACACAAGAAGTTGCCGATCAAGTTCGTAACAACTTAATTCCATCAACAGATTATCAAGATGCGAAAGATGCACAATTAGTCATCGAAGCAGCAACTGAAAATCGCGACATTAAATTACAAATCTTTAAACAATTAGCAGAAATTACATCAGAAGGTACAATTTTAGCAACAAACACTTCTTCTTTATCAATTACTGAGATCGCAGCAGCAACAAGCCGCCCAGAAAAAGTAATCGGTATGCATTTCTTCAATCCAGTGCCAGTGATGAAATTAGTTGAAATCAACCGTGGAATCCAAACGGACGATGCAACAGCAGAAGCGATTAAAGAATTAAGCGAAAAAATTGGTAAAACTTCAATCGATATTAAAGATTCACCAGGATTTGCAGTTAACCGTATCTTAATCCCAATGATCAACGAAGCAATCTTTGCATTAGGCGAAGGCGTTGCAACGGCAGAAGAAATTGATGAAGCAATGAAACTTGGTGCGAATCACCCAATGGGTCCTTTAGCATTAGCTGATTACATCGGTTTAGATACTTGTCTAGCAATTATGCTTGTTTTATACAACGGATTTAACGATAGCAAATACCGTCCAGCACCATTATTGAAAAAATATGTTGAAGCAGGTTGGTTAGGTAAGAAAACAAACCGCGGATTCTACTCTTACTAAAAAAGGAGCATTGGAATGGAAAATGTAAATTTGGTTGAATTGACAGTCGAAGCAGGAATTGCTTTTGTAACAATTTCACGTCCTAAAGCATTAAACGCGTTAAGTACAGCTGTAATGGCTGAATTAGAAGAGCGTCTAGATGCAATCGAAAATGATCCAGAAGTTCAAGTTGTCATCGTAACTGGTGCAGGTGATAAATCATTTGTTGCTGGAGCAGACATCGTTGAAATGAAAGATAAAACAGTGATGGAAGGGCGCGAGTTTTCAGCGTTTGGTAACCGTGTCTTCAGTCGTTTAGCGAACTTACGCCAACCGACAATTGCTGCAGTAAATGGTTTCGCATTAGGCGGCGGTTGTGAATTAGCCCTTGCATGTGATATCCGTATTGGTGCCGAAAATGCTGTCTTTGGCCAACCAGAAGTTGGTTTAGGAATTATTCCTGGCTTTGGTGGTACACAACGTTTAAGCCGTTTAGTTGGCTTAGGCTATGCAAAAGAAATGATTTTCACTGGTCGCACAGTGAAAGCTGAAGAAGCAAAAACAATTGGTTTATTAAACCGTGTTGTAACTAGCGAAGCGTTACGCGACGAAGCAGTTAAAATGGCTCAAAAGATTCAAAAAAATGCACCATTTGCCGTTGAATTCAGTAAAGAAGTGATTAACCTAGGTTACGAAATGGAAATCAATGCTGCGCTGAAATTAGAAGCAGAACAATTTGGTTCACTTTTCTCAACAGAAGATCAAACACAAGGAATGGAAGCTTTTGTTGCAAAACAAAAAGCAACATTCAATAGAAAATAATTAACGAATAAGGAGCAAATTTTATGACTCATCAAGAGATGTATCAACAGCGTTTAATGTCCGCAGACGAAGCGGTTTCGAAGATTGAACCAGGAGAAGGTTTAATTTTCCCAATAATGCCTGGTGAGCCGCCAGCTTTACTAGAGGCAATTGGTAGATTAACAACGTTAAAAGGGAATACTTTATACCGTATGTTACCAAGTTTCCCTATACTTGACTTACCAAGCGATCAATTGAAACAAGTTTCAATATTCCTATCAGGAATGGATCGTAAATCAATGAATAATGGCGGAGTTGACTTATTACCAAACAACTTTTCTGATATCCCATCGATTTTAACTCAACGTGAATCTGAGCAAGTAATCATGGCTACTGTTTCGCCAATGGATGAAAACGGCTATTTCTCTTTAGGAACAAGCCCTTCATACGTAGCATCATTAATTGATGATGCAAAAAAAATTATTTTAGAAGTAAATACAAAAATGCCTCGTACATTTGGTGCTAAAAATGGCATTCATATTAGCCAAGTAACTGCTTTAATTGAAAACAACTTTGATTTACCAGAATTAGGAAGCCCAGTTTTAGGCGAACGCGACTTAGCAATTGGTAAAGAAATTGCTGAAATGGTTAAAGATGGCGACACGCTACAAATCGGTTTTGGTGCAATGCCAAATGCGGTTATGGAATACTTAGTTGACAAAAAAGATTTAGGTTTACATACAGAAATGCTACCTGAAAAACTCGTTGATTTAGCAGCTAAAGGCGTTATTACAAACAAATACAAAGAAAACAATACAGGCAAGAGCGTTGCGACATTCGCAATCGGTTCAAAACGTTTGTATGAATTCATGAACAACAACAAAGATATCTTAATGTTACCATGTGACTACACAAACAGTGCATCAACAATTAATGAATTAGATAACTTAGTAGCAATTAACTCTTCAGTTGAAGTTGACTTCCTTGGTCAATGTAACTCTGAACGTGTACAAGGTACGTACTATTCATCAACTGGTGGGCAAGCAGACTTCATGAAAGGCGTTCGTGGCACGAAAAACGGAATAGGTATTATCTGTCTGTATTCAACTGCTAAAGGCGAAAGCATTTCAACAATTGTCCCATATTTATACTCTGGAGCACCTGTAACAACATCTAAAAATGATATTGATACAATCGTAACAGAATATGGTAGTGCACCATTGAAAGGTAAAACAATTCGTGAAAGAACAGAAGCGTTGATTCGTATTTCTCATCCAAAATTCCGTGATGAATTAATCGAAAAAGCACTTGAGTTAAATTACCTTACAAAAGATCAAATCAGTGCTATTATGGAGAATGTATCTGAAGAAGCATAGGACGGAGGCAAATTCATGGAGACTTTACAATTTCATGAAATGACATTAACGTGGTTAGATGGTGGCGATACAACGTTAGATGGCGGATCAATGTTTGGAGTTGTTCCTAAGGTATTATGGTCAAAGCGTTACCCACCAAATGACAAGAACTTAATTGAATTACGCACCGATCCAATCTTGATTCAGTACAAAGGGGTTAATTACTTGATCGATAGTAGTATTGGTCGTGGCAAATTAACCGATAAACAAAAACGTAATTTCGGTGTAACCGAAGAATCAAAAGTCAAAGAATCTTTGCAAGAATTAGGTTTAACGACGGCAGATATTGATTATCTTTTGATGACTCATTTACATTATGATCACGCAAGCGGCTTAACGGAAATTGTTGACGGAGAATTGGTTTCAGTTTTTCCAAATGCTAAAATCATCGTCAATGAAATTGAATGGTATGAAATGCGCCAACCAAATATGCGCTCAAAAGCGACCTATTGGGTTGAAAACTGGGAGCCAATTGAAGATCAATTCGTTCCTTATGAAGACAAGATTCAAATTATACCTGAAATTGAAATGATTCATACCGGGGGACATAGTGACGGCCATGCAATTATTAAATTGCATCAAGCAGGCGAGACGATTATTCACATGGCTGACTTGATGCCAACCCATGCCCACCAAAATCCTTTATGGGTTTTAGCGTATGATGATTATCCGATGACGTCGATTTTTGCTAAAGATCGTATCTTAGCAGAAGCGTATCAAGGAAATTACAAATTCATTTTTTACCATGATGCTTACTACCGTATGTTACAATGGGACCAAGCTGGTAAAGAAATTATTAGTGAGTTAAAACGGGAAGCAAAACCAAAAGTTCCCCTTTTAAATAAATAAAAAAGTAAAAAACTTTTCTCAATTAAGGTTAGTCCTTAATTGAGAGAAGATTTTTTGTCGGGAGGAAAGAATATGAAAAAATTAGTAGCAGAAGCAATTGGAACATTCATTTTAGTCTTTATCGGAACTGGTGGTGCAGTTTTAAGTGGTGAATCAATTGGATATTTAGGTATTGGATTAGGGTTTGGTTTAGCGGTAATGATCGCAGCGTACACTGTAGGAACAGTTTCAGGCGCGCATTTAAACCCAGCAGTTTCTTTAGCAATGTTAATGAACAAGCGCATGAATGTTACAGAATTTATCTATTATATTATTGGTCAATTAATTGGTGCGTTCGCAGGTAGTGCAGCTTTATTATTCATCTTAAATGCTGGTCAAAAAGCAACAGATAACTTAGCACAAACTACTTTCGGTGATACAAGTGCTTTAGGTGTGTTCTTTGTAGAAGCAATCTTAACATTCTTATTAGTATTCGTTGTCTTAATGGTAACAAGCAAATCATCTGGTGTTGGCTATGCTGGTTTAATTATCGGTTTAACATTAGCAGCATTACACGTGATTGGTGTACCAATGACAGGTATGTCTGTAAACCCAGTGAGAAGTTTAGCTCCAGCAGTATTAGTTGGTGGCGAAGCTTTATCACAAGTTTGGGTATACATTGCAGCTCCACTAGTTGGTGGTGCGTTAGCAGCTATCTTAGCAAAAGGTTTCCTATCTTCTGAAGACTAAGAACTCTTAATTAAAAAACACAATGTCTCTTCTTTTGAAAGAGGCATTGTGTTTTTTTGTTTGTTGAGATCAAGAAGTAAATAAAGCGGACAAAGGCAGATCATGGCAAGTGTGACATAAGTAGTTTAGAATAGTTTTAAAGAGTGTTCATTGATCGTCTGATGGAGTAACCCTCTAACAAGCGAGTCAAGGTAGATTATTTATTTGAACAAGGAGTTATTATTGAGAAGTAAATGAGTTGATGATTGATAGCTATAGTAATTGAAAAATAGTTTTCTTACTAGGTGTCATTTGCTTTAATTAATTGAACTTTGTGAAGCACAAGCGTTAAATTAGCGACTTGTTGACAGTTCGAATCGGTACAAGGTTTTAGAAGCGATGCTATTTACTCTGACTGTGTTTCGTTTCTTATCTTATTTTACCGAAACACGAAATATTTGAGGAATAATTTGAGTTTTTGAGTTTCAAAGTTTGAGTTTCATTCTCAATTAGTCTACAATGAATGAGAATGAAAAAATTAATTGGAGGTATTTGCATGTCCGTTTTAGAGATTAAAAACTTACACGTGTCAATTGAAGATAAAGAGATTTTAAAAGGCGTGAACTTAACAATCAATACAGGAGAAATTCACGCAATCATGGGACCAAATGGAACAGGTAAATCAACGTTATCTGCTGCGATTATGGGGAACCCTAATTATGAAGTGACTGAAGGGGAAATCCTTTTAGATGGCGAAAACATTTTAGAATTAGAAGTAGATGAACGCGCGCGTTTAGGTCTATTTTTAGCGATGCAATATCCAAGTGAAATTCAAGGAATCACGAACGCAGAATTCATGCGTGCAGCAATCAATGCTAAACGTGATGAAGACGATAAAATTTCTGTTATGCAATTCATCAAAAAATTAGATGAAAAAATGGCTCTTTTAAACATGGCTGAGGAAATGGCTGAACGTTACTTAAACGAAGGCTTCTCAGGTGGAGAGAAAAAACGTAACGAAATCTTACAATTATTAATGTTAGAACCAACTTTTGCAATCTTAGATGAGATTGACTCAGGTTTAGATATCGATGCATTAAAAGTTGTAGCAAAAGGCATTAACGAAATGCGCGGCGACAACTTTGGTTCATTAATCATTACGCATTACCAACGTCTATTAAACTACATCACACCAGATGTGGTACATATTATGATGGAAGGTCGCGTGGTAATGACTGGTGGCGCGGACCTTGCGAAACGTTTAGAAGCAGAAGGTTATGCAGGAATTAGTAAAGAATTAGGTATCGACTACAAAGAAGAAGAAGCTTAACAGGAGGTTTTTATTGATGAAGAAAAATTTACAAGACTATTTAGGCGCTGTAAAAGTTTTTTCGGCCATCAAAGAAGAACCGACTTGGATGCTGGAATTACGAGAACAAGCTTTAGAAAAAGCAACAACATTAGATTTTCCAAAAATTGAGCGTGTAAAATATGAGCGTTGGCCGCTCTTTAACATTAGCGAAGCAGCATTAGACGGTGAAACGGCTGAAATTACTTCAGTACCAGCGTTTGATGATATGAATAACCATCCAATGGTTGTTCAACAAGACGACGTAACGGTTTTTGAACAATTACCAATTACGTTAACCAACCAAGGTGTCATCTTTACCGACTTATTTACAGCGATGTTAAACCATCCTGAATTAGTTAAAGAATACTACATGACAAAAGCAGTACCGATGGACGAAGATAAAATGACTGCAGCCCATGCGGCATTCATGAATAGCGGAATGTTCTTATATGTTCCTAAAAATGTGGTTATCGAAAAACCACTTGAAGCAATCTTCAACCACAATCAAGCACTTGGTCATCATTTCTATAAACACGTTTTAATCGTAGCGGAAGAAAATAGTGAGTTCAGCTACTTAGAACGATTCAAATCAGAAGGCGAAACAACTGAAAAACTTTCAGGGAACATCGTCGTTGAAATCATTGCAAAAGCTGGAGCAAAAGTAAAATACTCAGCGATTGATCAATTAGGTGAGAATATCTCAACTTATATTAATCGTCGTGGTTATATTTTACGTGATGCATCGGTTGACTGGGCAATTGGTGTGATGAACGATGGCAACATCGTAGCAGACTTTGATTCTGAATTAGTGGGCGAAGGTTCACATTCAGAAGTGAAAATCGTTGCAATCAGTGCTGGTCGTCAAACACAAGGAATTGATACTCGTGTGACAAACCGTGCACCGCATTCGATCGGTCACATTTTACAACATGGTGTTATCCGTGAAAAAGGAACACTAACGTTTAATGGAATTGGTCATATTTTACATGGAGCAAAAGGTGCAGATGCACAACAAGAAAGCCGTATTTTAATGCTTTCAGATGATGCTCGTGGCGATGCGAACCCAATCTTATTAATCGATGAAAACGAAGTAACAGCAGGACACGCAGCCAGCTCAGGTCGTGTGGATCCCGATGAAATGTACTACTTAATGAGTCGTGGCTTACGTAAAGAAGATGCGGAACGCTTAGTCATCCGTGGTTTCTTAGGTTCGGTTATTTCAGCTATCCCAGTGAAGAGCGTTCAACAAGAACTCGTTGACGTAATTGAAGGGAAGTTGAATGCATAATGAATAGCGAAAAGCTTCGTCAAGATTTTCCGATTTTAGATCAGATTGTGAATGATGAGCCTTTAGTTTATTTAGACAATGCAGCAACTACGCAAAAACCAAAGGCGGTAACACAAGCCATCATTGATTATTACAATCAAAACAACGCGAACGTTCACCGCGGGGTTCATACCCTGGCGGAACGAGCAACCACCCAATACGAAAATGCACGCGAAACAACGCGTCGCTTTATTAATGCCAAAGAAACCACTGAAGTCCTCTTCACGCGAGGTGCGACAACTAGTCTTAACTGGGTCGCACAAAGTTTTGGTGATTTAAAAGTTAAAGAGGGCGATGAAATCGTCATTTCTTACATGGAACACCATGCCAACATTGTACCGTGGCAACAATTAGCGAAAGCGAAAAAAGCCACTTTGAAATACATTGAGTTAACGAAAGACGGCGAGCTTGATTTAGCTGATGCCAAAGAAAAAATTACCGATAAAACGGCGATCGTTTCGTTAGCTCATGTTTCAAACGTCCTTGGTGTTGTGAATCCAATTAAAGAATTAACAGTGTATGCCCATCAAAAAGGCGCAGTCATGGTTGTAGATGGTGCCCAAGCGGTACCGCATATGAAAGTCGACGTCCAAGACTTAGACTGTGACTTTTATGTCTTTAGTGGTCATAAAATGTGTGGACCAACTGGTATCGGTGTGCTTTACGGCAAACGTGAATGGCTTGAGCAAATGGAACCCGTCGAATTCGGTGGGGAAATGATTAATTTCGTTCATTTGCAAGATAGTACCTGGTCAGAGCTTCCTTGGAAGTTTGAAGCCGGTACGCCAAACATGGCTGGAGCGATCGGATTAGCTGCCGCAATTGATTATTTAGAAGCAATTGGATTAGAGGAAATCCATCAATATGAAGCTGAAATCGTGCGCTATGTTTTACCAAAACTAGCCGCGATAGAAGGCTTAACGATTTATGGTCCAACCGATCCAGAAAAACGGACAGCCGTGATTGCTTTTAACATCGATGGCGTGCATCCGCATGATGTCGCAACAGCGATGGACATGCAAGGCATTGCCGTGCGCGCAGGACACCATTGTGCACAACCATTACTAAAATATTTAGATGTCTCAGCGACTGCTCGTGCTAGCTTTTACTTTTATAATACAAAAGCCGAAGCGGACAGCTTAGTTGAAGCCATTTATGCAACGAAGGAGTTTTTCAATCATGGCACTATCTAAATTAGATAACTTGTACCGCCAAGTGATTTTGGACCATTCAAGTCATCCCCATCATCACGGAACCTTAGGCGAAGACAGCCAAAAAGTTGAATTACACAATCCAACGTGTGGCGATATCATCACCTTGGAAGTCCAATTAAAAGACGACATCATCGAAAAAATTGCTTTTTCAGGTCACGGCTGTTCGATTAGCACAGCGAGTGCCTCAATGATGACCGATGCGGTAATTGGTAAAACATTAAAAGAAGCCAGCGAACTGTCTGAATTGTTTTCAGACCTTGTTCAAGGTAAAGACGTCGATGCTGAGCCGTTACAAGATGGCAGCATGCTTGGTGGCGTCGCAAAATTCCCCGCACGAATAAAATGTGCCACACTTGGCTGGAAAGCATTGAATCAAATCATTGCCAATCCAACAGTGAAAGAACATAAAGAAAATATCGAAGAGTAGGAGTGAGAAAACATGAGTGGTGTACCAGAATTAGAAGAATATCAATATGGCTTCCATGACGACTTCCAACCGGTTTTTAGTACAGGTGAAGGTCTGACAGAAGAAGTCGTTCGTGAAATCTCACGAGTAAAAGATGAGCCAGAATGGATGCTTGATTTCCGTTTGAAATCATTAGCTGCTTACCATAAAATGCCAATGCAAAATTGGGGTCCAAGCTTAGAAGATTTGGATTTTGATTCGATTAAATATTACCAAAAAGCGAGTGACAAACCAGCAAGAGACTGGGATGACGTACCAGAAAAGATTAAAGAAACATTTGAACGTATCGGAATTCCAGAAGCAGAACGTGCTTACTTAGCCGGAGCTTCTGCGCAATATGAATCAGAAGTGGTTTACCACAATATGAAGGAAGAATTCCAAAAATTAGGAATCATCTTTACCGATACCGATTCCGCTTTAAAAGAATACCCAGAAATCTTCAAACAATATTTCTCAAAATTAGTCCCACCAACGGACAACAAATTAGCCGCATTAAACTCTGCCGTTTGGTCAGGTGGCACATTTATCTACGTACCAAAAGGCGTACGTGTCGATGTCCCATTACAAACATACTTCCGGATTAACGCAGAAGGAACAGGCCAATTTGAACGTACATTAATCGTCGTCGATGAAGGCGCAAGCGTGCATTACGTTGAAGGCTGTACCGCTCCAACCTATTCATCAAACAGTTTACATGCGGCAATTGTTGAAATCTTTACCCTAAAAGATGCTTACTGCCGTTACACAACCATCCAAAACTGGTCAGATAACGTGTATAACTTAGTGACAAAACGTGCCCGTGCGGAAGCCGGCGCAACGGTTGAATGGATTGATGGGAACTTAGGTGCCAAAACAACAATGAAATACCCAAGTGTTTACCTAGAAGGTGAAGGCGCACGTGGAACAATGTTGTCAGTCGCATTTGCGAACGGCCAACAAATCCAAGATACCGGTGCAAAAATGATCCATAACGCACCAAACACATCAAGCTCAATCGTTTCAAAATCAATCGCGAAAAGCGGTGGTGAAGTAAACTACCGAGGACAAGTAACATTCGGTAAAAACAGTGCCGGCTCGATTTCTCATATCGAGTGTGACACAATTATTATGGATAACGAATCAAAATCAGATACGATTCCATATAACGAAATCCACAACAGTAACGTTTCACTAGAACATGAAGCGAAAGTATCAAAAATCTCAGAAGAACAATTATACTATCTGATGAGTCGTGGTCTATCAGAACTCGAAGCGACAGAAATGATCGTAATGGGCTTCGTTGAACCATTTACCAAAGAATTACCGATGGAATACGCGGTAGAATTGAACAGACTGATTCAGTATGAAATGGAAGGGTCTGTGGGATAATAAATTTAAAGAGTGCCAAAACATTGAATTAACAATGTTTTGGGCTCTTTTTTTGTTGTGTGATTTTAGAGTAAATGCCAAATTAAATGCCATTTGCTAAAAATTAACATATTTTGCAAATCGTTCTCCTGTTTCTCTAACCTTTTCGGGAGTAACATGGGTATAAATATTCATAGTTGTTTTGACATCTTTATGTCCTAATCGTTCTTGAACTTCTTTGATACTAGCACCAGACTCAAAAAGTAAACTGGCGTGAGTGTGTCTAAAACCATGCAAAGTAATTTTAGGTAAATCATACTTTTCAAGAATATTATATAACCAATCATTGGGTGCTTGAGGATAGTACAATTCATTGAATTTGTTTGTAAAAAGGAATTGAGTATGTTAAATATAGGACTGATAGGATAAAAAATAGAATTAGGGAAATAGAAGCAGAAACAAAGAAAATAAGAGATGAAATAGAAAGAGAAATACTTGAACAAAGACAAAGTATAAGAAATGATGTAAAACCAATAACTACAATCAAAAGTGAAATAATAGAGAGCCAAGAAAAACTGATTTTACTTTTAGAAAGTGGATCAGCTTCAAAAGACCAAGTAGAAAAATTAAAGGGAGATATTGAAAATCAAAAAGAATTGTTGGATAAAAAGAGAAAAGTTTTAAAACTAGATAGGATTGATAATCTAAAAATTTTATAGAAGCTTTATCACCTCGTCAAGGCGGGGTGATTTTTATATTAAATCTTGATAAAATTAATTTTTGTTTTACATGTTATAATAGCAGTGTATGAAAATAAATTTAAAATAAAAGTAAAATATATTGATCTAATAAGAAAGGATGTTATTAAATGGAAAAACAAAGAATTGCAATTCAAGATACTTATGGAGAAAGGTTTCAATATTGTTGGGGATGTGGACCTAAAAATGAAGAAGGCTTACATTTAAAATCTTATCCATCAGAAAGTGGAGAAGAATCTATCTGTAAATTCACACCAGAAAGCAAATATACAGGGGGAGTTCCTAAAAATCTTTTTGGTGGAATGATAGCGATGATTTTTGACTGCCACGGAACTGCTTCAGCAGCTTGGTTTAAACACAGAGATAAGGGTTTAGAGCTTACTGAAGATACTGTAATTCTTCGTTTTGTTACAGCAAGACTTGAAGTTGATTTTAGAAAACCAGTTCCTATGGACAAAGAAGTAACTGTAACAGCAAGAGCTGAAGAAATTGGCGAAAGAAAAGTTATTCTTAATATGGAAATGGAAGTTGAAGGGGAAGTTAGAGCAAGATCAAAAATGGTTGCAGTTGCTGTAAAGGATAATATGTAATCTTTTATTTTGATATACGGATTGTCAAATTAAGTTATAATGAAATGATTTCTGAAATAGCTCCTCAAAAACATAATGCCATACTAAATGCCATTGGTTTGATTTCAGCTTAATATCATTGATTATATTATAAAGTATTCTACATAATAAATGTTGATATTAAGCTGTTTTGTCCCTCTATTATTGTTAAAAAATCTAATGGAAGGGTCAGTGGGATAATATCATTTTAAGTCTTTGGAACGTTGTTAAATCAATGTTTCAAAGGATTTTTTATTTAAATTATTTTTCGTTGGCACGAATATTGGAACATCAGGTGAAATATTATTAAGATTAAAAACTATTTATATGAAGACTGTGGATTAGAAAAGGGCTCTGAGATAATTTTGTTAATATCTATCAATCAACTTCAAAATAAGATTCAAATGGTCTATGATAGAAGAATGTGAAAAGGGGAATCCCCGAGTGAGTAATTTATTAATGAATCATCTCTAGATAATCTCCTAGTTCCTCAGTAAAGAAATATAAATAAACATTTTTAGGTAGAGTATATAACCTGAATAATTCATAGCTTTAATTCTTTGGCACATTTTATTGAAATATGTATCACTAATATCCCTA